>NZ_JBHLSV010000003.1:0-243094 GCF_042434575.1 Brachybacterium hainanense | reverse complement strand
CCTCGCCCGCACGGGCGTCGAGGTCGCGGGCATCGGCCTGCTGGCCGCGGCGCTCGCCTGGGCGGGCCTGGTGCTGATCCGGCGGGGACGCGCCCGCCGCTGACCTCCCGCCTCCCGTGATCGGCGCCGCCTCCCGGTGCCGCCGGCGTCCTCCCGGCCGGGGCCCTCGCGCAGGGGCCCGGCCGGGGAGGGCCGCCGCAGGACGGATCCGGTCCGCCTCCGAGCTCGGAGGCGGACCGGATCCGTCTCCGCACGGTCCGCTGCGGCTCGTCCGCTTGACTCGGAGGGGCATTGCCCGCATCCTTGTTCACGAACGTGAGCTGTTCCTGTCGAACGCATCACGGCCCTGGAGCCCCGGCACCCCCGGAGGAGCACCCGGCCGGAGGCGACGAGACAGTCAGGCAGGAGGCTCCGCCCTCCGCGCCAGGCATATGGCGGTCGACGCGGATGGACCCGGGTGTCCTGCACCCCTTGTGTCCATCCGTGTATTCTTGTATGCTCGGTCCTTGCGCTGTGTCCCTCCTGCGGGCACGGGCGCCCCCACCCCGTCATCGGCCTGTGGAAGGACCACCCCTTGGCTGCCTCGAGCACCGATATCACCACCGATATTGCCCTGCGCACGGCCTCGCCGCGCGTCACCTTCGCGAAGCTGGGCGACCCCATCCAGGTCCCCGACCTGCTGAGCCTCCAGACCACGTCGTTCGACTGGCTGCTCGGCAACGAGCGCTGGCAGGAGCGGGCCGCGGAGGCCGCCGCCGTCGGCCGTGAGGACGTCCCCCAGACCTCGGGTCTGGCCGACATCTTCGAGGAGATCTCCCCGATCGAGGACTTCGCCGGCAACATGGCGCTGTCCTTCCGCGACCACACCTTCGACGAGCCGAAGCACACGGTCGACGAGTGCAAGGAGAAGGACCTCACCTACTCCGCCCCGCTGTACGTCATCGCCGAGTTCATGAACAACGAGACCGGCGAGATCAAGACCCAGACGGTCTTCATGGGCGACTTCCCGCTCATGACGGACAAGGGCACGTTCATCATCAACGGCACCGAGCGCGTGGTCGTCTCGCAGCTGGTCCGCTCCCCGGGCGTGTACTTCGAGGAGTCGATCGACAAGACCTCGGACAAGCGGATCTTCTCCGTGAAGGTGATCCCCTCGCGCGGCGCCTGGCTCGAGTTCGAGGTCGACAAGCGCGATCAGGTCGGCGTGCGCATCGACCGCAAGCGCAAGCAGTCGGTGACGACGCTGCTGCAGGCGCTGGGCATGTCCCCCTCGGACATCCTCGAGGAGTTCGGCGAGTTCGAGTCGATCCGCTCCACCCTGGAGAAGGACCGCATCACCTCGCAGGACGAGGCGCTCATGGACATCTACCGCAAGCAGCGCCCGGGCGAGCCGCCGTCGCGCGATGCGGGCGAGGCCATGCTCAACAACCTGTACTTCAACGACAAGCGCTACGACCTCGCGAAGGTCGGCCGCTACAAGATCGACAAGAAGCTCGGCATCGAGTCGCCGCTGTCGCAGTCGACCCTCACGCTCGAGGACATCGTCCAGGCCATCAAGTACCTCGTGTCGCTGCACGCGGGCGTCGAGGGCTACACGAGCGAGGGCGGCAAGGACGTCCGCGTCGAGACCGACGACATCGACCACTTCGGCAACCGTCGCATCCGCGCGGTGGGCGAGCTGATCCAGAACCAGGTCCGCACGGGCCTCTCGCGCATGGAGCGCGTGGTCCGCGAGCGCATGACGACCCAGGACGTCGAGGCGATCACGCCGCTGACCCTGATCAACATCCGCCCCGTGACCGCGGCGATCAAGGAGTTCTTCGGGACCTCGCAGCTGTCGCAGTTCATGGACCAGAACAACCCGCTGTCGGGCCTGACCCACAAGCGCCGGCTCTCGGCGCTGGGCCCGGGCGGCCTCTCCCGCGACCGCGCGGGCATGGAGGTCCGCGACGTCCACCCGAGCCACTACGGCCGCATGTGCCCGATCGAGACCCCGGAGGGCCCGAACATCGGCCTGATCGGCTCGCTCGCGACCTTCGCGCGGATCAACCCGTTCGGCTTCGTGGAGACCCCGTACCGGAAGGTCAAGGACGGCGTCGTCAGCGAGGAGATCGTCTACCTCACCGCGGACGACGAGGACCGGCACATCATCGCGCAGGCGAACGCGAAGATCGACGAGAACGGCACCTTCCTGGACGAGGCCGTGCTCTCGCGCATGCCCGGCGGCGAACCCGAGCTGGTCCCGCCGACCGACGTCGACTACATGGACGTCTCGGCCCGCCAGATGGTCTCCGTCGCGACCGCGATGATCCCGTTCCTCGAGCATGACGACGCCAACCGCGCGCTCATGGGCTCGAACATGCAGCGCCAGGCCGTGCCGCTGCTGCGGACCGAGATGCCGCTGGTCGGCACCGGCATGGAGCGTCGCGCCGCGGTCGACGCGGGCGATGTGGTCGTCGCGAAGAAGGCCGGTGTCATCGAGCACCTGTCCGCGGACCTCATCTCCGTCATGGCCGATGACGGCACCCGTCAGACCTACCCGATCGGCAAGTTCCAGCGCTCCAACGCCGGCAACTGCTACAACCAGCGCGTCCTGTTCGACGAAGGCGCCCGCGTCGAGGCCGGCTCGATCCTGGCCGACGGCCCGTCGACGGACGAGGGCGAGCTCGCGCTCGGCAAGAACCTCCTGGTCGCGTTCATGTCGTGGGAGGGCCACAACTACGAGGACGGCATCATCCTGTCCTCGCGGATGGTCCAGGACGACGTCCTCACCTCGATCCACATCGAGGAGCACGAGGTCGACGCCCGCGACACGAAGCTCGGCAAGGAGGAGATCACGCGCGACATCCCCAACGTGGGCGACGACGTCCTCGCGGACCTCGACGAGCGCGGCATCATCCGCATCGGCGCCGAGGTCGAGCCGGGCGACGTCCTGGTCGGCAAGGTCACCCCGAAGGGCGAGACCGAGCTGACCCCGGAGGAGCGCCTGCTGCGCGCGATCTTCGGCGAGAAGGCCCGCGAGGTGCGCGACACCTCGCTGCGCGTGCCCCACGGCGAGTCCGGCACGGTCATCGGCGTGCGCGTGTTCACCGAGGAGGACGAGTCCGACATCCTCCCCACCGGCGTGAACGAGATGGTCCGCGTGTACGTGGCCCAGAAGCGCAAGATCACCGACGGCGACAAGCTCGCCGGCCGTCACGGCAACAAGGGCGTCATCGCGAAGATCCTGCCGGTCGAGGACATGCCCTTCCTGGAGGACGGCACCCCGATCGACATCATCCTGAACCCGATGGGCGTGCCCGGGCGCATGAACATCGGCCAGGTGATGGAGACGCACCTCGGCTACGTGGCCAAGAACGGCTGGGACATCGACCCGCAGGCTCCCGCGGCGCAGGATCTGCCCGAGTCGGCCCTGCACGGCGAGCCCGGGACGCCCGTCGCGGTCCCGGTCTTCGACGGCCTGTCCGCGGAGGAGCTGGACCTGCTCATCGGCAGCCACACACCGAACCGGGACGGCGAGCAGATGGTGAAGGCCGACGGCAAGGCGCGCCTGTTCGACGGCCGCTCCGGCGAGCCGTTCCCGGCGCCGATCTCGGTGGGCTACATGTACATCCTGAAGCTCCACCACCTGGTCGACGACAAGCTGCACGCCCGCTCGACCGGCCCGTACTCGATGATCACGCAGCAGCCGCTGGGCGGCAAGGCCCAGTTCGGCGGCCAGCGCTTCGGCGAGATGGAGGTGTGGGCGCTCGAGGCGTACGGCGCCGCCTACGCCCTGCAGGAGCTGCTGACCATCAAGTCCGATGACGTCTCCGGCCGTGTGAAGGTCTACGAGGCCATCGTCAAGGGCGAGAACATCCCGGAGCCGGGCATCCCCGAGTCCTTCCGCGTCCTCCTCAAGGAGATGCAGTCGCTGTGCCTGAACGTCGAGGTGCTCTCCTCCGACGGCATGAGCATGGACGTGCGCGAGAGCGACGAGGAGGTCTTCCGCGCCGCGGAGGAGCTCGGCATCGATCTGTCCCGTCGTCCCCACGAGGGCGTCGGCTCCATCGAAGAGGTCTGAGAGATCGTCCCCGGCGCCCGCACCCTGCGCGCGCCGGGGACCCTCCCTCGACCCTGATCCCTCAGACCCCACGATTTTCGATTCGAGAGAAGGACACCTGTGCTCGACGTCAACACCTTCGACGAGCTCCGCATCGGCCTGGCGACCGCCGATGACATTCGGACCTGGTCGTTCGGCGAGGTCAAGAAGCCGGAGACCATCAACTACCGCACGCTCAAGCCTGAGATGGACGGCCTGTTCTGCGAGAAGATCTTCGGTCCCACCCGGGACTGGGAGTGCTACTGCGGCAAGTACAAGCGCGTGCGCTTCAAGGGCATCGTCTGCGAGCGCTGCGGCGTGGAGGTCACCAAGTCGGCCGTCCGCCGCGAGCGGATGGGCCACGTGGAGCTCGCCGCGCCCGTCACCCACATCTGGTACTTCAAGGGCGTGCCCAGCCGTCTGGGCTACCTGCTGGACCTCGCGCCCAAGGACCTCGAGAAGGTCATCTACTTCGCGGCGTACATGATCACCGGCGTGGACGAGGATGCTCGCCACGAGGACCTGCCGGACCTGCAGGCCCGGCACGACCTGGAGATCAAGGAGCTCGAGAACGAGCGGGAGGCCGCGATCAACGATCGCGCGCTGTCCGCCGAGCAGGACTTGGCCTCCCTGGAGGCCGAGGGCGCGAAGGCCGATGCGCTGCGCAAGGTCCGCGACTCCGCCGCCCGCGAGCAGGCGCAGATCCGCAAGAAGTACGACGCGGAGATCGTCCGCGTGCAGGCCGTGTGGGACCGCTTCAAGAACCTCAAGGTCGCCGACCTCGAGGGCGATGAGCAGCTCTACCGCGCCATGAAGCTGCGCTACGGCACCTACTTCGAGGGCGGCATGGGCGCGGAGGCCATCCAGAAGCGCCTGCAGGACTTCGATCTGGACGCCGAGGCGGAGATCCTCCGCGACGTGATCGCCAACGGCAAGGGCCAGAAGAAGGCCCGCGCCCTCAAGCGCCTCAAGGTCGTCTCCGCCTTCCGCACGACGACCAACTCGCCGGCCGGCATGGTCCTGGACTGCGTCCCGGTCATCCCGCCGGACCTGCGTCCGATGGTGCAGCTGGACGGCGGTCGCTTCGCGACCTCCGACCTCAACGACCTGTACCGCCGCGTGATCAACCGCAACAACCGCCTCAAGCGGCTGCTGGACCTCGGTGCTCCCGAGATCATCGTGAACAACGAGAAGCGCATGCTGCAGGAGTCGGTGGACAACCTGTTCGACAACGGCCGCCGCGGCCGCCCGGTCACCGGCCCGGGCAACCGTCCGCTGAAGTCGATCTCCGACATGCTCAAGGGCAAGCAGGGCCGCTTCCGCCAGAACCTGCTGGGCAAGCGCGTGGACTACTCCGGGCGCTCCGTCATCGTGAACGGCCCGCAGCTGAAGCTGCACCAGTGCGGTCTGCCCAAGGGCATGGCGCTGGAGCTGTTCAAGCCCTTCGTCATGAAGCGCCTGGTGGATCTCTCCCACGCGCAGAACGTGAAGGCCGCCAAGCGCATGGTCGAGCGTGCCCGTCCCGAGGTCTGGGACGTGCTCGAGGAGGTCATCACCGAGCACCCGGTGCTGCTGAACCGTGCGCCCACCCTGCACCGTCTGGGCATCCAGGCCTTCGAGCCGCAGCTCGTCGAGGGCAAGGCGATCCACCTGCACCCGCTGGTGTGCGCCGCCTTCAACGCCGACTTCGACGGCGACCAGATGGCCGTGCACCTGCCGCTCTCCGCGGAGGCGCAGGCCGAGGCCCGCATCCTCATGCTCTCGAGCAACAACATCCTCAAGCCGTCGGACGGACGGCCCGTGACCATGCCCGCGCAGGACATGATCATCGGTCTGTACCACCTGACGACGGTGCACGAGGACGGCGCGGGAGCCGGGCGCTCCTTCTCCTCCGTGGCCGAGGCCATCATGGCCCTGGACGCGGGCGAGCTGGACCTGAACGCCCCAGTGTCGATCCGCTTCCCGGAGGTCGTGCCGCCGGAGGGCTGGGAGGCGCCGGAGGGCTGGGAGGAGGGCGACCCGATCACCCTCGTGACCACGCTCGGCACGGTCTACTTCAACGAGACCCTGCCCGTGGACTTCCCGTACGTCGAGGGCCAGGTCGGCAAGAAGCGTCTGGGCTCGATCGTGAACCAGCTGGCCGAGCGCTACGACAAGGGCCAGGTGGCCGCGTCGCTGGACGCCCTCAAGGCGTACGGCTTCTCGTGGTCGACCCGGTCCGGGGTGTCCTTCGCGTTCTCCGACGTCGTGGCCCCGCCCTCGAAGCCGGAGATCCTCGCGAAGTACGAGGCGAAGGCCGCTCAGGTCCAGGAGAACCGCGATCTGGGCCTGGTCTCGGAGGCGGAGCGCAACTCCGAGCTCATCGACATCTGGACCGAGGCGACCAACGAGGTCGACAACGCGATGCGCGAGAACTTCGAGTCCACCAACGCGATCTTCCGCATGGTGCACTCGGGCGCTCGAGGCAACTGGATGCAGATCCGCCAGATCGCCGGCATGCGCGGGCTCGTGACGAACCCGAAGGGCGAGATCATCCCGCGCCCGATCCTCTCGAACTACCGCGAGGGCCTGTCGGTGCTCGAGTACTTCATCGCCTCGCACGGCTCCCGCACTCGCGGACACGGCGCTGAAGACCGCGCAGTCGGGATACCTGACCCGTCGCCTGGTCGACGTCTCGCAGGACGTCATCGTCCGCGAGGCCGACTGCGGCACCACCAAGGGCCTCGTGCTCCCGATCGCGACCTCCGAGGCGGGCTCGCTGCGCGTGCACGAGCACGCCGAGACCACCGTCTACGGCCGCACCCTCGCGACCGCCGCGGTGGACGCGGACGGCGTCGAGCAGGCCCCGGCCGGCTCGGACGTGGGCGACGTGCTCATCGAGAAGCTCGTGGCCGCGGGCGTCACCGAGGTGAAGATCCGCTCCGTGCTGACGTGCGACTCGGCGGTCGGCACCTGCGCCGCCTGCTACGGCCGCTCGCTCGCGACCGGTCAGCTCGTGGACATCGGCGAGGCCGTCGGCATCATCGCGGCCCAGTCGATCGGCGAGCCCGGCACGCAGCTGACGATGCGTACCTTCCACACCGGCGGTGTGGCCAGCGCCGATGGCGACATCACGCATGGTCTGCCCCGTGTGCAGGAGCTCTTCGAGGCCCGTACCCCGGCCGGCTTCGCGCCGATCACGGAGTCCGCGGGCCGCGTGGAGATCGAGGAGAACGACAAGCAGCGTCGCGCCACGGTGATCCCGGACGACGGTGCGGACCCGATCACCTACACGATCTCCAAGCGCGTGAGCATGCGCGTCTTCGACGGCGACCATGTCGAGGTGGGCCAGCAGCTCTCCCAGGGCTCGGTCGACCCGAAGCAGGTGCTGCGCATCCTCGGCCCGCGCGCGGTGCAGAAGCACCTCGTGGACGAGGTCCAGAAGGTGTACAACTCGCAGGGTGTGGACATCCACGCCAAGCACATCGAGGTCATCGTCCGGCAGATGCTCCGTCGCGTGACGGTCATCGAGTCCGGCGACACCGATCTGCTGCCCGGCGACTTCACCGAGCGCGTGTCCTTCGAGCGCGAGAACCGGAAGATCCTCTCCGAGGGCGGTCAGCCGGCCTCCGGTCGTCCCGAGCTCATGGGCATCACCAAGGCGTCGCTCGCCACGGATTCCTGGCTGTCGGCCGCCTCCTTCCAGGAGACGACCCGCGTCCTCACCGAGGCCGCCCTGAACCGCAAGAGCGATTCGCTGATGGGCCTCAAGGAGAACGTCATCATCGGCAAGCTGATCCCGGCCGGCACGGGCCTGTCCCGCTTCCGCCGCATCGCTGTGGAGCCGACCGACGAGGCGAAGGCGCAGATGTACCAGGTGCCCGGCTACGACGAGCTGGACTTCTCCGGCTTCGGCGGCGGCTCGGTCTCGCTGGACGACATCGACTACGCCGATCCGTTCCGCAGCGACTTCCGCTGATCCGGTCCGGGCGGGCGCGGGGGAGACCCCGGTCCGTCCGGCCGATGATCGCAGGGGCGGTCCCACCTTCTCGGTGGGGCCGCCCCTGCGGCGTTCGTGCCCTCGCCGAGGCCGGAGGAACGGTGCTGGGGCGGGCTTGATCGCGGCCCCTGCAGCTGCTCCGGGGCGCGCGGCCGCGGGTGCTGGCCATCGGACGGCGGGGACCCGCGCGCTCCCCAGCGACAGGAGGACGCGGCTGGTCAGGGCGAGCTGCGGCACAATGGTTCTGTGGCCCCCGCATCGACCTCATCGACGTCCTCCCGTTCCCCCAGGACGGTCCCCCGACGCTTTCTGGCCGCACTTGCGGGGCCGCGCTTCATCGACCCGCCGCTGCGGCTCATCCTCGCGATCCTCGCCGCCATCCAGCTGCTCGGCCTCGACACGACGGCCCCCGGCGGCTATGTCCTCCTCCAGGCGCTGATGACGGCATCGGTCCTGGTCACGGCCTGGGCGCCCGGGGCGGCAGCCGTCATCATGGTGATGGGGTTCCTGGTGAACGCGCTGGCGTTCCCGGAGCGTCTGAACCTCTTCCTGGACATGCTGGCGCTTCCGCTCGGCGTGCTCCTCAGCCAACGCCGGCTGCGCGGCGCCCTTCTCACGTTCAGCGCCTTCTGCGGCGCAGCGGCTCTGGCGGTGGGGCTGGACACCTACGACGGACGGTTCATCGGTCCGGGCTCCTTCGTCGTGCCGGTGCTCGCATCGATCCTCGGATGGAGCGCGCATCTCCTCGAAGCACGCACCGAGCGGGAGATTGCCCGGCGTGAGGAAGCCGCGCGAGAGCACGAGCTCGAGCTCGCCCGCATCCGGATCGATGTCGCGATCGACACGCACGACACGGTGTCCCATGGGCTCGCGACGGAGTCGGCGATCATCCGCGTGCTCGGAGCCGAGGCACGCCGTGGCGGGCAGCTCGACCTGCGCACGCTCTCCGAGCTCGGGATGGTCAACGATCGTGCCCACCAGCAGCTGCGACGCCTCCTGGCACGTCTGCGCGGAGAGATCGCGGACGAGGACGGGGAGACCGATCTCGATGCCGCGCTCGACAGCGCCGTGCAGTCGGTCCGCGCGGGCGCGGCCGCGGGCGACATCGGTCTCGAGGTCGAGCTCGAGCCGACCGGCGCGATCGTGCCCGTCCTGTTCGCCGAGGCCGCGACGAGCATGCTGTACGAGCTCGCCACCAACATCTTCAAGCATGCCGATCCGCACGAGCGTTCGCGGATCGATGTCCGCATCGCGAGCGGGTCGGGAAGCCCGATTCTCGAGCTCGGCGCCGGGAACCATGCGCTCCGGCCGGAGCCCTTCACGCCGCGGACGCTGAGCCGCCGGGCGAAGCGGTTCGGGGGCGAGTGCGACACCCGCGTCGAGGCGGGCGGCGACGTGCACGTCAGGGTGTGGATCCCGGTGCCCGCGACGCCGACGGGGCAGCGCACGCCCGACGAACAGCCCCAGAATCTCCCTCGTGCGGATGAGGCATCGGCCAGGATGGTGTCGTCTCATGAGATGACCCAGATGTGATGGAGGGACCTTCATGCTGATCATCCTGCTCGTCCTGCTCCGGGACCTCGCCGGTCGGCTGTTCACCCCCGGGGGACCTCGCGCCGACCGACCGCAGGCCGCCGTGATCCGTCCGCTCGACGGACTGGTCGATCGCGCAGCGGAGACGCTGCCGGAGGCCAGCAGGCCCTGGATGTGCCCCATCTGGAGGGTGACCGATCCGGCGCGATACCGCAGGGAGTGCATGTGAACGAGCAATCCGCCCTCGCGGTGGATCCCGTCCTCGTCGATACCGCCATCTCGGTGCTGATCGTCGACGACGACCGCTGGACGACCCGTGCCGTGGCGAGCGCTCTCGAGGACGCCGGGGACATCGTCGTCGTCGGGATCGAGCACAGCGGCGAGGATGCCGTCGGGGCCTTCGCCCAGCTGCGTCCGGACATCGTGCTCATGGACGTCAACATGGGTGCCGGGATGAGCGGCATCGAGGCGACGGCGCAGATCCGGGCGCTCGACCGGCATGCCCGCGTGCTCGTGCTCACCACGATCTCGCCCGGCCCCGGGATCGCGCGGACGCTCGAGGCCGGAGCCATGGCCGTGCTGAACAAGACCGCACCGCCCGAGGTGCTCGTCGACGTGATCCGCACGGCCGCGGCGGGGGAGTCGCCGCGCCTGCTGCGGAACCTCGCCGCCGACATCTCGCTGAACGGCGACATCCAGCCGGGCAGCCCCGCACGCTTCCCGTCCCTGACCGACCGTGAGCTCGTCACGCTGCGGCTCATCTGCGAGGGGATGGAGTACGTGCAGATCGCAGGGCACCTGGGCGTCGCCGAGTCGACCGTCAAGACGCACGCGCGCAGCCTGCGGGAGAAGCTCGACGCGCAGAACCTCGCCCAGCTCGTGGTCCGGGCGCTCCAGTACCGGCTGTACATCCCCGCCTGATCCCGAGAATCTCCTCCGTACGGGGGAGGCGGAGCGGACGGGCCGCGGGGGAAGATGGGGGTGTCCAGGGGTGGGCACGGCCCGGCCCCGCCGGAGGCGTGCTCCGTGCGGGAGGAGAGCCCCGCTCTCGGAGGGTGTCGCCACGGCACCTCCGGAGCGGGGCTCCTCGCATTCCGGGCCCGGATGCATCGCACCCGCCGACGGCACCGCGCTCTTCCGACGGCACCGCCCGGCCCGGAGGTCCCCCGGCTGCCCGGTCCCGCACTCCCGGTGCTGCTCGGGACGGACGCCGGCCACCCCCGCAGCATGCTGCGGGGGCTCACCCCGCCCTGCGTCGACCCCGGTGTGATCTGCGCATCGGTCCTCGCGTGAGCCAGGCGACGGCGACCTTCACGGGCGGGTAAAGGATCCCCTGGAGCAAGCTCAAGCCCCTGGCGGCGCCCTATCGCGGGGCCCGGGATCCCGGCATGATGGGAAGCGGTTCGAGAGAGCACGTCCCTTTCCCCCGCAGCCCGGGTCCCGCCCGGAGCGCACGTGCTCGACGCCCGGTTCGACCGGGCGTCCGCGAAGCCCCTCCGGCCGGGACGTGGCCGACCGACATGACGCAGGACCAGACAGGTCCGGACGACCACACCGGCGCGCGCCGGATACGAAAAGGTGAACGATGGCGAAGAAGGCCCCCTGGATCATTTCCGCAGCGACCGTGTGCGTGCTCGCCGCAGGCGGGGGCGGCACGGCCTTCGCCATGTCCAACGCCGTCGCCGTCGACGTCTACGGGACGCAGACGAACGTGCGCACCTTCAGCCCGACCGTCGCCGAGGTCCTCGCCGCCCAGGGCATCACCGTCAAGGACACGGACCTCGTGACCCCGTCGCTGGACACGCAGATCACCGACGGCACCGAGATCTCCATCGAGCAGCGTCGCCCCGTCACCATCACGGTCGACGGCAAGGCCACCGAGGTCCTCACCACCGGCACGACGGTGTCCGATGCGCTGTCCGGCCTCGAGTTCACCGCCGAGGGCGCGCAGATCACCCCCGCACCGGAGACCGAGCTCGCCGACGACGCGAACGAGGTCACCGTCCTCACCCGCAAGAACGTCACCTTCGTCGGCCAGTACGGCGAGGTCACCTTCGGCGTCAACTCCCTCACCGTCGGCGATGCGATGGACGAGGTCCTCACGGACATCGAGCCCACCGACACCACGGACGTGCCCCGGGAGACCGTCCTCGAGGACGGCATGACCGTCCACCTCCAGCGCGTGCGCGAGAAGCAGCGCACCCTCACCGAGGAGATCCCCTTCGAGAAGAAGACCGAGGAGGACTCCTCGCTCGAGGAGGGCACCACCAAGGTCAAGACCGAGGGCAAGAAGGGCACCAAGGAGAAGGTCGTCAAGGACACCGTCGTCGACGGCAAGGTCACCGGCACCGAGACCGTCTCCGAGAAGGTCACGGTCGAGCCGGTCGCCGAGGTCACGGTCACGGGCACGAAGAAGGTCGAGAAGAAGAAGGAGGAGAAGGCGGAGGAGACCGAGTCCCCCTCGAGCACGAGCGACAGCTCCTCCTCGCGCTCGTCCTCCGACGACTCGAAGAAGTCCTCGGAGCGCTCCTCCTCGTCGTCCTCCCGATCCTCCGAGCGCAGCTCGGAGAAGGAGGAGTCCTCCGGCACCCCCTCGGGCAACGTCAACACCTGCGGCGCCTCCCACTACGGCGACGGCGACGGCACGCACGGCGGCCCCACCGCGAGCGGCGAGACCTTCGACCGCAACGCCATGACCGCCGCGCACAAGACCCTTCCGCTGGGCACGAAGATCCGCGTCACCAACCCGTCCAACGGCAAGAGCGTGACCGTCCGCATCAACGACCGCGGCCCGTACGTGGGCGGCCGCTGCCTGGACCTGTCCTCCGGGGCGTTCAGCCAGATCGCGGACCTCGGCCAGGGCCACCTCACCGTTCAGTGGCAGAAGGTCTCCTGACCCGACCAGCGTGATCGCATGCGCGCCCTGCGCGCCTCCGCACGCCCGCGGCCCCGGCCTGTCCCGCACAGACCGGGGCCGCCCCGCGTCCACCGTCCGTCCGGCGCACCGAGCGCCCGGTGTGATGTGCATCGGATGCTCCGAAGTCCTTTGACCGAGTCACACGCCGTCACTAGACTGGAACAGCGTCCGGAGTGCCCTCTGGTCGTGAACCGGGATCAGCACCGTGCCCGTGCCGGCCACCGCGCAGCCCTTGGGCGGCGCAGGCGGGCAGGAATCGGAACATCCCCCGCGAGGAGCGGATCCTCGCAGCGTGCCCGAAACCGGGAGCCATGGCTCCTGGACGACCCGTGCGGCGTCCCGCACCGGTCCGAAGGGCCCGCGGCCACGGTTCTCGGACGCACGGCCGGCACCGCCGGTCGGGCGGGTCCGCGCATCGGATCGGTTCAGGACGAGGAGCCGGGTGCACGGGGTCGCAGGCCGCGCGAGCGGCTGCAAGAAGGAGATCCTTCGGTGCGAACAGCGCCGGGGGCCGAACAGGAAGAGACGAAGTGCCTACTATTCAACAGCTGGTGCGGAAGGGGCGGACGAGCAAGTCGTCGGCTTCCAAGACGCCGGCGCTGAAGGGCTCGCCCCAGCGTCGTGGGGTGTGCACGCGCGTGTACACCACCACCCCGAAGAAGCCGAACTCCGCGCTGCGCAAGATCGCGCGCGTGCGTCTGTCCACCGGCATCGAGGTGACCGCCTACATCCCGGGCGTCGGCCACAACCTGCAGGAGCACTCCATCGTGCTCGTGCGCGGCGGCCGTGTGAAGGACCTTCCCGGTGTCCGCTACAAGATCGTCCGCGGGTCCCTGGACACGCAGGGCGTGAAGGGCCGCCAGCAGGCGCGCTCCCGCTACGGCGCCAAGAAGGAGAAGAAGTAATGCCTCGTAAGGGAGCAGCTCCCAAGCGCCAGCTCGTCGTCGACCCCGTCTACGGCTCGCCGCTGGTCACCCAGCTCATCAACAAGATCCTCCTCGACGGCAAGAAGACCGTCGCCGAGTCGATCGTCTACGGCGCCCTCGAGGGCTGCCGTGAGAAGAACGGCCAGGATCCCGTCGCGACCCTGAAGAAGGCCCTGGACAACATCCGTCCGAGCCTCGAGGTCCGCTCCCGCCGGGTCGGCGGTGCGACCTACCAGGTCCCCGTGGACGTGAAGCCCGGCCGTTCCACCACCCTGGCTCTGCGCTGGCTGGTCAGCTACTCGCGTGCTCGTCGTGAGCACACGATGACCGAGCGACTGATGAACGAGCTCCTCGACGCCTCCAACGGTCTCGGTGCCGCGGTGAAGCGCCGTGAGGACACGCACAAGATGGCCGAGTCCAACAAGGCCTTCGCCCACTACCGCTGGTGAGCACCGGCAGGGTCCGCCCTCGGGGCGGGCCCTGCCTCACCTCATCCGGCACAGCTCTCCAGCAGCCCTCCAGAAAGGCACAAGCCCGTGGCACTCGCAGTGCTCAAGGACCTGAACAAGGTCCGCAACATCGGCATCATGGCCCACATCGATGCCGGCAAGACCACCACGACCGAGCGCATCCTGTACTACACCGGTGTGAACTACAAGATCGGCGAGACCCACGACGGCGCCGGCACGATGGACTGGATGGAGCAGGAGAAGGAGCGCGGCATCACCATCACGTCCGCCGCGACGACCTGCTACTGGCACGACAGCCAGATCAACATCATCGACACCCCGGGCCACGTCGACTTCACCGTCGAGGTGGAGCGCTCCCTGCGCGTGCTCGACGGTGCGGTCGCCGTGTTCGACGGCAAGGAGGGCGTGGAGCCCCAGTCGGAGACCGTGTGGCGCCAGGCGGACAAGTACGAGGTCCCCCGCATCTGCTTCGTCAACAAGATGGACAAGCTGGGCGCGGACTTCTTCTTCACCGTGCGCACCATCGTCGACCGCCTCGGCGCGAAGCCGCTCGTCATGCAGGTGCCGATCGGTGCGGAGAACGACTTCCGCGGCGTCATCGACCTCGTGCAGCTGAAGGCCTTCGAGTGGCCGGAGGTGTTCCCGGACGCCGAGTCCGCCGCTCCCTTCGGCAAGAAGGCCGGCGACGCGACGCTGGGCCAGCTCCAGGTCGAGATCCCGATCCCCGCGGATCTCCAGGACACCGTCGACGAGTACCGCGCCAAGCTGGTCGAGGACGTCGCCGAGTCCACCGAGGAGCTCATGGAGGCCTACCTCGAGGAGGGCGACCTCACGCTCGAGCAGCTCCAGGCCGGCATCCGCCACCTGACCGTGAACTCCCTCGCGTACCCGGTCTTCTGCGGCACCGCCTTCAAGAACAAGGGCGTCCAGCCCATGCTCGACGCGGTCATCGCCTACCTGCCCTCGCCGCTGGACGTGCCGCCGATGATCGGCCACGACCCCAAGGATGAGGAGAAGGAGCTCACCCGCGCCCCCTCGACCGAGGAGCCCTTCTCCGCGCTGGCCTTCAAGGTCGCCGCGCATCCGTTCTTCGGCACCCTCACCTATGTGCGCGTCTACTCGGGCCATGTCGCCTCCGGCGATCCGGTCCTGAATGCCACCACGGGCAAGAAGGAGCGCATCGGCAAGCTGTTCCAGATGCACTCCAACCAGGAGAACCCGGTGGAGGAGGCCTTCGCGGGCCATATCTACGCCTTCATCGGCCTCAAGGACACGAACACCGGTGACACGCTCTGCGATCTGCAGAACCCGATCCAGCTCGAGTCCATGAGCTTCCCGGAGCCGGTCATCTCGGTGGCCATCGAGCCCAAGACCAAGGGCGACCAGGAGAAGCTGTCCGTCGCGATCCAGAAGCTCGCCAAGGAGGACCCGACCTTCCAGGTCGAGCTCGACGAGGAGACCGGGCAGACGGTCATCAAGGGCATGGGCGAGCTCCACCTGGACATCCTGGTGGACCGCATGCGCCGCGAGTTCAAGGTCGAGGCGAACATCGGCAAGCCGCAGGTCGCCTACCGCGAGACCATCAAGCGGACGGTCGAGAAGTTCGACTACACGCACAAGAAGCAGACCGGCGGCTCCGGCCAGTTCGCCAAGGTCCAGATCACCTTCGGTCCTCTCGAGGACGCGGAGGAGGGCGTGTTCTACGAGTTCGCGAACTCCGTCACCGGCGGCCGCATTCCGCGCGAGTACATCCCCAGCGTGGATGCCGGCATCAAGGACGCTCTCGCGTCCGGCGTGCTGGCCGGCTACCCGGTCGTGAACGTGAAGGCCGACCTCATCGACGGCGCGTACCACGACGTGGACTCGTCGGAGATGGCGTTCAAGATCGCCGGCTCCATGGCCACCAAGGAGGCGCTGCGCAAGGCGTCGCCCGTGCTGCTCGAGCCCGTCATGAGCGTCGAGGTCCGTACTCCGGAGGAGTACATGGGAGATGTCATCGGCGATCTGAACTCGCGTCGCGGGCAGATCCAGTCGATGGAGGATGCGAGCGGGGTCAAGATCGTCCGCGCTCTCGTCCCGCTGTCGGAGATGTTCGGGTACGTCGGCGACCTGCGGTCCAAGACCCAGGGCCGTGCGATGTACACGATGCAGTTCGACAGCTACGCGGAGGTCCCGAAGACCATTTCGGACGAGATCATCGCGAAGACCCGGGGCGAGTGATTCGTCGGGGGAGCCGGTAGGATCGAACCCTGATCCGGCCTGCTTCCCCGGCATCGCACGGAGGCCCCCGCCGCGGCGGGCGGTCACCGATCCCGATCACCAGAAGTACCAGAGATAAGAAGTCCTAGGAGGACACCACCATGGCGAAGGCCAAGTTCGAGCGGACCAAGCCGCACGTCAACATCGGCACCATCGGTCACGTCGACCACGGCAAGACCACGCTGACCGCTGCGATCTCGAAGGTCCTGTACGACCAGTACCCGGACCTGAACGAGAAGCGGGACTTCGATCAGATCGACAACGCGCCCGAGGAGAAGCAGCGCGGCATCACGATCAACATCTCCCACATCGAGTACCAGACGGAGAAGCGTCACTACGCTCACGTCGACGCTCCGGGTCACGCCGACTACATCAAGAACATGATCACCGGTGCGGCGCAGATGGACGGCGCCATCCTCGTGGTCGCCGCCACCGACGGCCCGATGGCCCAGACCCGCGAGCACGTTCTGCTCGCCCGCCAGGTGGGCGTCCCCTACCTGCTGGTCGCGCTGAACAAGTCCGACATGGTCGACGACGAGGAGATCCTCGAGCTCGTCGAGATGGAGGTCCGCGAGCTGCTGGGCTCCCAGGAGTTCGACGAGGACGCCCCCGTCGTCCGCGTCTCCGCTCTCAAGGCCCTCGAGGGCGACGAGCAGTGGGTCAAGTCCGTCCAGGAGCTCATGGCTGCTGTCGACGAGAACATCCCGGACCCGGTCCGCGACATGGACAAGCCCTTCCTCATGCCCGTCGAGGACGTCTTCACGATCACCGGTCGTGGCACCGTCGTCACCGGCAAGGTCGAGCGCGGCAAGCTCGCGATCAACTCCGAGGTCGAGATCGTCGGCATCCGCGAGCCCCAGAAGACCACGGTCACGGGCATCGAGATGTTCCACAAGCAGATGGACGAGGCGTGGGCCGGCGAGAACTGCGGCCTGCTGCTGCGCGGCACCAAGCGCGAGGACGTCGAGCGCGGCCAGGTCGTCGTGAAGCCGGGTTCGATCACCCCGCACACCAACTTCGAGGCGCAGGTCTACATCCTGTCCAAGGACGAGGGCGGCCGTCACAACCCGTTCTACTCGAACTACCGTCCGCAGTTCTACTTCCGCACCACGGACGTCACCGGCGTGATCACCCTCCCCGAGGGCACCGACATGGTCATGCCCGGCGACTCCACCGAGATGACGGTCGAGCTGATCCAGCCGATCGCGATGGAGGAGGGCCTCGGCTTCGCCATCCGTGAGGGTGGCCGCACCGTCGGCTCCGGCCGCGTCACCAAGATCACCAAGTGATCACCGCGGGGGTGACCCCGCCGATGTGATGCGCTCCCGTGGTGGATGCGCGACACGGAGAGGCCCCGCACCGGGAACGGTGCGGGGCCTCTCGCATGCCCGCCGGGCCGCGTGTCCCGGCGCGGACACGCGCGGACGGGATCCGGTCCGGGCACGCGAACAAGGATCAGGGCCGGGCGCGCTGGGCGTCGGGCGGGCGGCAGCAGGTCAGCGCGTCCGGGGGCCATGGCTCGCCCCCGGACGATGCCTCCTCACAGCCCTGCAGCTGACCCGCCGGTCGCAGTCTGCCCGCATGCGGGCAGGTCCGCCGCGCGCTGCGTCCAGGGGGCCGACGGCGGGATGATCCGGGCGCCCGCGTCCCGAGGGGCCGCACAGTCACCCTTCACGTCGACCACACGCTGCGGCGCTCTGCAGCGGGTGGTCGACGGTGTCTCCGGGGTCGCGGGCCGCTCGGCGCCATCGGACGCCAGTCGGGGGGAGGGAGCCAACCGGCGCCGGGGTGGGGGTGCCCGCTCTTGAGTCAGCGGCTGCGGATTCTGCCTCATGGGCGGGCGGGGTGGGGGTGGCCGGCTTTCCGCCTCATCGGCGGGCAGGGGCGGGGGCTGGCCGGCTCTCTGCCTCATCGCCGGGCAGCAGCGGTGATCCCCGACCAGCTGCGCCCCGGCGCGCGCCCGCTCTCCGATTCATATGACCGCCCCGAACCAGGACCACGGCTCCCCGGTTCGGGACGGTCATGTCGTGCGGGCGGCAGGGCGCATTCGGCGGTCGGGCGCGGTTCCGGGCGGCACCGGAGAGGAGCCGCGGTACGGGAGGAGCCACCGCGGGCGGCTGATGCTGGAGAGGTCGAACGCGGTCGGAGACCGCGGGGCGCCGCGGTCGCCGACCGCGGAGGTGCGAAGGCTCCCCCGGGGAGGGGGAGGAAGCAGCGGGTCAGGGACGGGAGCCGTCCGGGTCCTCCCGCGCGTCGTCGGCTCCGTGCCCTGCGGATGCGGACGGGGAGGCCGCGGCATCCTGCGGGTCGGGGGATCCGGCCGGGGCGCCGAAGGACCGGCGATGCGGTGCGCTCTGCGACGCATCCGCGCCGTCCGCCGGGGCAGGGGAGACGCCGGCGGTCGGAGCGGAGCCGGGAACCGCCTCACCCGCCGTCGATGCAGGCCTTGACGATCCGAGCGGTGACGATGCGGTCGGATCCGCCATGCCGTGCGCCGGAGTCCCGAGCGGTGACGGTGCCGCCGGATCCGCCGTGCCGTGCGTCGGAGGGACAGCGGGGCTCGGATCGGCGGGCCGCCCGTACACGGGCCGGCTCGTCGGGGCCGATGCTGCCGGGCCCGCAGAGGACGACGCGGGGGCGGGCCGCCCGTAGGTCGGGCGATGCGCAGGTGCGGACGGCTGCGGGGCGGGAGGAGCGGCGGACGGCGCCGCGCCCGGGACCGTGCCGTAGGCGGCTCCGCCGGCGGCCGGAGCGGAGGGCGTGCCCCCGGCGTGAGGACGAGGGGGAGCAGCCGGCATCGAGGGGCCGTGGGCGGTGAGGATCTCCCGCGCCGCCGAGGCATGCGTGTGCTCGACCATGAGCTCGTACTGCATCGGGATCGTCGCCGTCATCGAGGTGAAATCGCGCTTCCCGCCGCTCATCGCGTACCCGACGGCGCTCCACACCGTGAAGAAGATGATGCCCATCAGCACCGTCGTGAACAGCATGAGGATCGACTGGTTGGTCAGCAGCACGAACAGGAGCCCCATGAACAGGCCCATCCACAGGCCGGAGAGCACTCCGTTGCCCAGCACGCGACCCCAGGTCTTGCGGCCGGTGACGCGCTCGACGAGCTTGAGATCCGTCCCCACGATCATCGTGTGCTGCACGGGGAACTCATGATCCGCCAGCGTGTCCACGACGGTCTGGACCTCCGCGTAGGTGCTGTACACACCGAGCGAGCGGGGGTACTCGAGGTTGTAGAGCCGTGCGGTCAGCGGCGAGGGTTGCGGAGTGCTCATGGGATTCAGCGTAGTTCAGCGGCCCGCGCATCGGCCGGAAGCCCGCTGGGCGAACGGTGCGAGGACCGCAAGGGGAATCAGGGGACGCGAGGTGCCCCGCGGATGTGATGTGGACGTGATGTGACAGGCTGCACGGGGTGCTCGCCTTGGCTCGCTCCGCGGTGTCTGGCAGACTGGGGGAGTTGTCTGTGCGGGCCGACATGCCCGGTTCCGTTCTCCGCGGCGTCTTGCCGCGGCGAATGATCACCGGATGAGGCCCAGCCCCAGGACGCGAACGGCGCCAGGCGTCGAGAGCGCGTCGTCAGGAGGGTTCCAGCACAGCCACAGCCGATCCTCGGCGGCTCCGTCATGGGCTTCATCGCCCCGGCGAGGCCGACACGCCCGTCCTCGGGTACCGGGGAAGGCTGTGCGAATGTCCAGACGAGAGAGAGACAGGACGCCATGGCGGGACAGAAGATCCGCATTCGGCTCAAGTCGTACGACCACGAGGTGATCGACAGTTCGGCGCGCAAGATCGTCGACACGGTCTCCAGCGCCGGCGCGACGGTTGTGGGCCCGGTGCCGCTGCCGACCGAGAAGAACGTCTTCGTGGTCATCCGGTCGCCGCACAAGTACAAGGACTCCCGTGAGCACTTCGAGATGCGCACGCACAAGCGACTGATCGACATCGTCGATCCCACGCCCAAGGCCGTGGACTCGCTCATGCGTCTCGACCTGCCGGCGGATGTCAACATCGAGATCAAGCTCTGAGGTAGGTCGAGATGAGCAACGAACTGACGGGCCAGCGCGCCCGCGCTATCGCCGGTGTGCTCGGCACCAAGCTCGGCATGACCCAGGTGTGGGACGAGAACGGCAAGCTCGTCCCCGTCACCGTCGTGCAGACCGGCTCGAACGTCGTGACCCAGGTCCGCTCGGTCGAGACCGACGGCTACGACGCGATCCAGATCGCCTACGGGCAGATCGATCCGCGCAAGGTCACCAAGCCGCTGAAGGGCCACTTCGAGAAGGCCGGCGTGACCCCGCGCCGTCACCTCGCGGAGCTGCGCACCATCAACGCCGCTGACTACACCGTCGGCCAGGAGATCGACGCGTCGGTCTTCGAGGCCGGGCAGAAGGTCGACGTCGTCGGCACCACCAAGGGCAAGGGCACCGCGGGCGTCATGAAGCGTCATGGCTTCGCCGGCGTGAGCGCCTCCCACGGTGCGCACCGCAACCACCGCAAGCCGGGCTCCATCGGCGGCGCGTCCACCCCGGGTCGCGTCTTCAAGGGCCTGCGTATGGCTGGCCGCATGGGCAACGTGCGCACCAGCGTCCAGAACCTGACCGTCCACGCGGTCGACGTCGAGAAGGGCCTCGTGCTCGTCAAGGGCGCCGTCCCCGGCCCCAAGGGCGGCCTCGTGCTGGTCCGCTCGGCCGCCAAGAGCCCCGTGAAGGAGGCCTGACACCGATGGCAGAGAACCTGACCATTGACGTGCTCTCGCCCGCCGGCGAGAAGACCGGCACCGCCGAGCTGCCCGCGTCGATCTTCGACGTGCAGACCAATGTCCCGCTGATCCACCAGGTTGTCGTCGCCCAGCAGGCCGCTGCTCGCCAGGGCACGCACAAGGCGAAGAACCGCGGCGAGGTCTCCGGCGGCGGTCGCAAGCCGTACAAGCAGAAGGGCACCGGCCGCGCCCGTCAGGGCTCGACCCGCGCTCCGCAGTTCGCCGGCGGCGGCGTCGTGCACGGGCCGGTCCCGCGCGACTACGCCCAGCGGACCCCCAAGAAGATGAAGGCAGCCGCCCTGCGCGGTGCCCTCTCGGATCGCGCCCGCAACGCCCGCGTGCACGTCGTCTCCGCTCTCCTCGAGGGTGACGCGCCGTCCACCAAGGCCGCTCTCGCGACCCTGCGCAACGTCTCCGAGCGCAAGCACCTGCTGGTGGTCGTGCGTCGCGATGACGAGCTGGGCGCGCTCAGCTCGCGCAACCTGCCGAACGCCCACGTCCTGTACGCGGATCAGCTGAACACCTACGACGTCATGCTGTCCGACGACGTCGTGTTCACCTCCGCCGCGCTCGAGGACTTCGTGGCCCAGGCGTCCCTGTCGCTGCCCACCTTCGGCGCGAAGGCCGCTCCGGTCGCCGCTGCGCCGGTCGCCGAGGCCGCTCCGGCCGCCGAGGCCCCCTACGGCGAGGGCTCTGCCGCGCCGCTGGCCGATGGCTCCGCCCCCGAGGGCTTCCCCATCAAGGGCAACGCGAACACGAAGAAGTACCACACCGAGGATTCCCCGTGGTACGGCCGCACCAAGGCCGAGGTCTGGTTCGCGACTCCGGAGGCCGCCGAGGCCGCCGGTTTCGTCGCCGCCGTGCGGGCATCCGCTGAGGAGGAGTCGAAGTGACCTCGCTGAACAAGGACCCGCGCGACGTCCTGCTCGCCCCGGTCGTCTCTGAGAAGAGCTACGGGCTGATGGACGAGGGCAAGTACACCTTCGTCGTGGACAACCGCGCCAACAAGACCGAGATCAAGATCGCCGTCGAGAAGATCTTCGACGTCAAGGTGGCCTCGGTGAACACGATCAACCGCCAGGGCAAGTCGCGTCGCACGCGGTTCGGGATGGGCAAGCGCAAGGACACCAAGCGCGCCATCGTGACCCTGACCGACGGCACCATCGACATCTTCGGAGGGTCGGTCGCCTGAGGCGGCTGATCACCGAGGAACCGAAGAGAGTCTGAGGGAAACCCACCATGGGAATTCGTAAGCACAAGCCGACTACGCCGGGCCGCCGCGGCTCGAGCGTCGCCGACTTCGTCGAGATCACCCGTTCCACGCCCGAGAAGTCGCTGGTCCGCCCGCTGACGAAGTCGGGCGGCCGCAACAACAACGGCCGGATCACCTCGCGTCATCGCGGCGGCGGTCACAAGCGCGCCTACCGCGTGATCGACTTCCGTCGTCACGACAAGGACGGCGTGAACGCCAAGGTCGCGCACATCGAGTACGACCCGAACCGCACGGCCCGCATCGCGCTGCTGCACTACGCGGACGGCGAGAAGCGCTACATCCTCGCGCCGGCGAAGCTCCGCCAGGGCGACTGGATCGAGAACGGCCCGACCGCGGACATCAAGCCCGGCAACAACCTGCCGCTGCGGAACATCCCGCTCGGCACGGTCATCCACGCGATCGAGCTCCGCCCCGGCGGCGGCGCGAAGATCGCCCGCTCGGCCGGCACCTCGGTGCAGCTCGTCGCCAAGGAGGGCCGCTTCGCGCAGCTGCGCCTGCCCTCCGGCGAGATCCGCAACGTGGACGCCCGCTGCCGCGCCACCATCGGCGAGGTCGGCAACGCCGAGCAGTCGAACATCAACTGGGGCAAGGCCGGCCGCATGCGCTGGAAGGGCAAGCGCCCCCACGTCCGCGGCGTCGTCATGAACCCGGTCGACCATCCCCATGGCGGCGGCGAGGGTCGCACCTCGGGCGGTCGTCACCCCGTGTCGCCCTGGGGCAAGCCGGAGGGCCGCACGCGTCGCCCCGGCAAGGAGAGCGACAAGCTCATCGTGCGCCGTCGTCGTACGGGCAAGAAGCGCTGATAGGGAGCCAGAAACATGCCTCGCAGTATTTCCAAGGGCCCGTTCGTCGACGATCATCTTCAGAAGAAGGTGGACGTGCAGAACGAGAAGGGCACCAAGAACGTCATCAAGACCTGGTCGCGCCGTTCGGTCATCACCCCGGACTTCCTCGGCCACACCTTCGCAGTGCATGACGGCCGCAAGCACGTCACGGTGTTCGTCACCGAGTCGATGGTCGGCCACAAGCTCGGCGAGTTCGCCCCGACGCGGACTTTCAAGGGCCACGAGAAGGACGACAAGAAGGGCCGTCGTCGCTGACCATCCGTCAGCATCGACTGCACTTCTCGAACTCAAAGAGAAAGCAGGAAGCAATGGAAGCCAAGGCGCAGGTGCGGTATCTCCGCATGTCGCCCATGAAGGCCCGGCGCGTTGTCGACCTGATTCGTGGCAAGAGCACGGTCGAGGCCCTGGACACCCTGCGGTTCGCCCCGCAGGCCGCCAGCGAGCCCGTCCTCAAGCTCGTCCAGTCCGCGATCGCCAACGCCCGCGTGAAGGCCGATCAGGCGGGGGAGCGGTTCGACGAGCGCGAGCTCGTGGTCTCCGCCGCGTACGTCGATGAGGGTCCGACCATGAAGCGGTTCCAGCCGCGAGCCCAGGGTCGTGCCTTCCAGATCAAGAAGCGCACCAGCCACGTCACCGTGGTTGTCGCTCCCGCGAACAAGTAAGGAGTCCCGAATGGGCCAGAAGGTCAATCCCAATGGGTTCCGCCTCGGGATCACCACGGAGCACACCAGCCGGTGGTTCGCCGACTCCGCCAAGGAGGGGCAGCGCTATCGCGACTACGTGAAGGAAGACGTCGCGATCCGCAAGCTCATGTCCGAGGGGCTCGAGCGCGCCGGCATCTCCAAGGTCGAGATCGAGCGCACCCGTGATCGTGTCCGCGTCGACCTGCACACCGCCCGCCCCGGCATCGTCATCGGGCGCCGCGGTGCGGAGGCCGAGCGTCTGCGCGGCGAGCTCGAGAAGCTCACCGGCAAGCAGATCCAGCTGAACATCCTCGAGGTCAAGAACCCCGAGGCCGATGCGCAGCTGGTCGCCCAGGGCATCGCCGAGCAGCTCGCCGCCCGTGTGTCCTTCCGTCGTGCCATGCGCAAGGGCATCCAGTCCGCGCAGCGCGCCGGTGCCAAGGGCATCCGCGTGGCGGTCTCCGGCCGCCTCGGGGGCGCCGAGATGAGCCGCAGCGAGTTCTACCGCGAGGGTCGTGTGCCGCTGCACACGCTGCGCGCGAACATCGACTACGGCTTCTACGAGGCCCGCACGCCCTTCGGCCGCATCGGCGTGAAGGTGTGGATCTACAAGGGCGACGTCACCGCCAAGGAGCTCGCGGCCCAGGCCGCCTCGCAGGCCCCCCGCTCCGGCGGACGCGGCCCGCGCGCCGAGCGTCCCCGCGGCCGTCGCAACGAGCGCAACGCCGCCGCCCGTCAGTCGCAGGAGTCCGCTCCCGCCGCTGCCGAGCAGGCGTCCGCGCCCGCTGAGTCCGGAACGGAGGCCTGAGCGACATGCTGATCCCGCGCAGGACCAAGCATCGCAAGCAGCACCACCCCACCCGCAGCGGCATGGCCAAGGGTGGCACCGAGCTGGCGTTCGGCGACTACGGCATCCAGGCGCTCGCGCCGGCCTACGTCACCAACCGTCAGATCGAGGCCGCTCGTATCGCCATGACCCGCTACATGAAGCGCGGCGGCAAGGTGTTCATCAACATCTACCCCGATCGCCCGCTCACCAAGAAGCCTGCCGAGGTCCGCATGGGCTCCGGCAAGGGCTCGGTCGAGTGGTGGATCGCCAACATCAAGCCGGGCCGCGTCATGTTCGAGGTCGCCGGCGTCCCCGAGGATGTGGCTCGTGAGGCTCTGCGCCTCGCGATCCACAAGCTCCCCATGAAGTGCCGCATTCTGAGCCGAGAGGGTGGTGACATCTGATGGCAGCGACCAAGCTCACCGCTGAGGCGCTCGACAAGCTCGACGACGTCAAGCTGGCCGACGAGCTGGCCAAGGCCAAGGACGAGCTGTTCAAGCTCCGTTTCCAGTCCGCTACCGGTCAGCTCGAGAGCACCGGCCGTCTGCGGTCCGTCAAGAAGGACATCGCGCGGATCTACACGATCCTGCGCGAGCGCGAGCTGGGCATCCGTCAGGCGCCCGGCTCCGCCGAGTGACCGCGAAGCGAGGAACTGAGAGATCATGAACGACAACGTCACCGACGGTGCGACCGAGCGTCCGTACCGCAAGACCCTTCGCGGCTTCGTCGTCTCCGACAAGATGGACAAGACCATCGTCGTCGAGGTCGAGGAGCGCGTGAAGCACGCCCTCTACGGCAAGGTCATGACCAAGACCCAGAAGTTCAAGGCCCACGACGAGGAGAACACCGCCGGCATCGGCGACCGCGTCCTCATCATGGAGACCCGTCCGCTGTCCGCCTCCAAGCGGTGGCGCCTGGTCGAGATCGAAGAGAAGGCCAAGTGATCGGGCGGTCCTCGTGACCGCAGCCGACGTCTGAGACGGGCCGGATCCCCCTGGGGGTCCGGCCCGTCCCGCATTCCCCGGGGGAGAGGGGCGACGAGGCGCTGGGCCGCCGTGTGCGGATTCAGCCCCCTCGGCTCGCTGGCTCGGCGGCCCGTCGGCCGAAGCATCCGCGTCGTTCTGACCGATCAGAACGCCATCGATTCTTCGCTCAGGCGCGCGGCGGTGTCGTCTTCGTTCAGGTGCGGGGCGGTGTCGCGCGTGCCGATGCGGTCAGGGCGGTGACGGGTGCGCTGGCGCGGCACGACGTGCTCGCCCGCCCGCTCGCAGGGCCCGACATGGGCGCGGCCGCACCGGCAGGGGAAGCGCCGCGGAGGTCGAGAGCAGCGGGGTCTCGGGCTCCTCAGGCGGTGAGCGCGATCAGGAGCGCGCCGGCGTAGGCGTCCTCGGGCCTCGGCGCGGTGACCGTCCGCACCTCGTCCTCCGCCCCGAGGCGGAAGCGGACCAGGTGGTGGCCGTCGGGGAGCTGCTCGAGCGCACGGAACGCCGCGCCCAGAGCGGTGCGCAGCTGATCCTCCCGGGGGATCCAGACCGCCTCGCCCTGCTCGACCGAGTCGAGCGCCCACTCCGTCGTGCCGTTGAAGGCGAAGATCAGCTCGCCGTGGCGCCCCCGTGCCCGCTCGATCACCATCGAGGAGAGCATGAACGTGTCGTCCCGCAGCTGCTCGGTGTCGATCGCGAAGTGGTCGCCGTCCGCAGGGGACCAGCGCAGGCCTGCGTCGCGAAGCCGATAGGCGATGTCGATGTCGATCATGCCGGGAGTGTAGGAGATCCGGCTCCGAGCGGACCGCACCGCAGCCCGCGTCATCGCGGTCCGCGCGCTGCGGGGATCCCGGCACCCATCGGAGGCTCGGCTATGAGTTCCGCCATGAGCTCGGTCATGAGCTCCGTCATGAGCAAGGACACACGCGCCCGCGCTCCACCCATCTTCCCTGGGCGTGCCCGCCTCCCGTATGCTGGACGGGTTGCGATGTCGTGGTACGTCGTGCCCACCGGTCGGGTCCGCCCCGAACGGAGGTCCGGCGCAGCATGGCACTCGCGGACGGCAGCGTCCATCCCCCGACGGAGACCTCGCACCGCCCGTACCGCCCGCCACCGCGCGGACCGGGACGACAGCGTGTGCCTGAGTCCGCCGGAGGGTTTTTTGATGCCCGAGGCCGGCCGCGCCGACAGCACCCCGCCGGGGACGCTGCCGGGCAACGGTCCACCATCCGTTCCGCCAGGCTCGCGCCGCCCGCATCGCGGGGACGAGAGAACCGGCGAGACGACAGGAGTACGGAGTGATTCAGCAGGAGTCGCGACTCAAGGTCGCCGACAACACGGGTGCCAAGGAGATTCTCTGCATCCGCGTTCTCGGTGGCTCCGGTCGCCGTTACGCCAGCATCGGCGACACCATCGTGGCCACCGTCAAGGACGCGATCCCCGGTGGGAACGTCAAGAAGGGCGATGTGGTCAAGGCCGTCGTCGTCCGCGTCACCAAGGAGGTCCGTCGTGCCGACGGCTCCTACATCCGCTTCGACGAGAACGCAGCGGTCATCCTCAAGAACGACGGCGAGCCGCGCGGCACGCGCATCTTCGGCCCGGTCGGTCGCGAGCTTCGCGACAAGCGGTTCATGAAGATCGTCTCGCTCGCACCGGAGGTGATCTGATCATGTCGAAGATCAAGATCAAGAAGGGTGACCTGGTCCAGGTCATCACGGGTCGCACCAGCGACGAGGAGAAGGCCGCCAAGCGCGGGCTCTCCGCCGGCGACAAGGGCAAGCAGGGCCGTGTCCTGCAGGTCTTCCCCGACAGCCAGCGCGTGCTGGTCGAGGGCGTCAACCGGCGCACCCACCACCTCAAGCCCACCCAGCAGGGCGGCGCCGGCGGCATCGAGCAGCGCGAGGCCCCCATCCACGTCTCGAACGTGGCCCTGGTCGACCCCGAGGACAACAAGCCCACCAAGGTCGGCTACCGGGTGGAGACCGTCGAGCTCGAGAACGGCCGCACCAAGCAGATCCGCGTGCGGTACGCCAAGCGTTCCGGGAAGGACATCTGATGACCGACACCGCCATCGCGGCGCCCGCACCGCGTCTGAAGACCACCTACCGCGAGACCATCAAGGCCCAGCTCACCGAGCAGTTCGGCTACAAGAACGTCATGCTCGTCCCGGGCCTGACCAAGATCGTCGTGAACATGGGCGTCGGCGAGGCTGCTCGCGACTCCAAGGTCATCGACGGCGCGATCCGCGACCTGACCCAGATCACGGGCCAGAAGCCGCAGGTCACGAAGGCTCGCAAGTCCATCGCCCAGTTCAAGCTGCGTGAGGGTCAGCCCATCGGCGCCCACGTCACGCTGCGCGGCGATCGCATGTGGGAGTTCCTGGACCGTCTGCTGTCGACCGCGCTTCCGCGCATCCGCGACTTCCGCGGCCTGTCGCCGAAGCACTTCGACGGCAACGGCAACTACACCTTCGGTCTCACGGAGCAGGTCATGTTCCACGAGATCGACCAGGACAAGATCGACCGGGTCCGCGGCATGGACATCACGGTCGTGACCACCGCGAAGACCGACGACGAGGGACGCGCGCTGCTCAAGCTGCTCGGCTTCCCCTTCAAGGAGAACTGACATGGCAAAGACCGCCCTGATCAAGAAGCAGGAGCGCAAGCCCAAGTTCGCGGTGCGCGCCTACACCCGGTGCCAGCGGTGCGGTCGTCCGCACTCGGTGTACCGCAAGTTCGGGCTGTGCCGCGTCTGCCTGCGGGAGATGGCCCATCGCGGCGAACTCCCCGGCGTCACGAAGAGCAGCTGGTAAGGACTATCGCCACAGGTCCCGCATCGCCCGTCGATGAGGGAAACCAGGTGAGGAAGAAGCAAACGACATGACCATGACCGACCCGATCGCGGACATGCTGACGCGGATCCGGAACGCCTCCGGGGCGTACCACGAGACCGCCTCCATGCCGTACTCGAAGTTGAAGAGCCGTATCGCGGACATCCTCAAGGCGGAGGGCTACATCCTCGGCTGGCACGAGGAGGAGGCCGAGGTCGGAAAGACCCTCGTCCTCGAGCTGAAGTACAACCAGAGCCGCGAGCGCGCCATCTCCGGCATCCGCCGCATCTCGAAGCCCGGTCTTCGCGTGTACGCCAAGTCCACCAATCTGCCCAAGGTCCTCGGCGGCCTGGGCGTGGCGATCCTGTCCACGTCCAGCGGCCTCCTGACCGACAAGCAGGCAGCCAAGAAGGGTGTGGGTGGGGAAGTCCTCGCCTACATCTGGTGAGCGGAAGAGGAGAGGCGAAATGTCCCGCATCGGACGCCTGCCGGTCGTAGTGCCGGCCTCTGTCCAGAACGTCAACATCCAGGGCCAGACGGTCACCGTCACCGGCCCCAAGGGCGAGCTGACCCATGTGGTCCCCGCGCCCCTGAGCGTCGAGCGCGGCGAGGACGGCTCCATCGTCGTCAGCCGCCCCGACGACGAGCGCGAGAGCAAGGCCCTGCACGGCCTGACCCGCACGCTCATCAACAACATCGTCCTCGGCGTGACCGAGGGCTACCAGAAGAAGCTCGAGATCGTCGGCACCGGCTACCGCGTGACCGCGAAGGGCGCGGACCTCGAGTTCGCGCTCGGCTTCTCCCACCCTGTGATCGTGAAGGCGCCCGCGGGCATCTCCTTCACCGTCGAGACCCCGACCAAGTTCTCGGTCAACGGCATCGACAAGCAGGCTGTGGGCGAGGTCGCCGCCAACATCCGCAAGCTGCGCAAGCCGGAGCCCTACAAGGGCAAGGGCGTGCGCTACGCGGACGAGACGGTCCTGCGCAAGGCCGGAAAGGCTGGTAAGTGATCATGGGTTACGCACTCAAGCACACCAAGGGCCGCGTCGGAAGCAAGCTGCGTGCGCGCGGCCGTCGTCACCTGCGCGTGCGTCGTCGTGTGGTCGGCACCCCGGCGCGTCCGCGCCTGGTGGTCACCCGCTCGCAGCGCCACGTGTTCGTCCAGGTCGTCGACGACTCCCAGGGCGTCACGCTGGTCTCGGCCTCCACCATGGAGGCGGACCTGCGCGCCGCGTCCGCCACGAAGTCGGACAAGGCCCGCACGGTCGGCACTCTGGTCGCC
Organism: Brachybacterium hainanense; assembly: GCF_042434575.1. Taxonomy (NCBI): domain Bacteria; kingdom Bacillati; phylum Actinomycetota; class Actinomycetes; order Micrococcales; family Dermabacteraceae; genus Brachybacterium; species Brachybacterium hainanense. Next base: position 213,439 of record NZ_JBHLSV010000003.1, on the reverse strand, counting down.
GAGCGCGCCAAGGCCGCCGGCATCGAGGCCGTCGTCTTCGACCGCGGCGGCAACAAGTACCACGGCCGAGTGGCCGCCGTCGCCGACGGCGCCCGCGAAGCCGGCCTGGCACTGTGACCGCCCTCCGGAACCAGGACGAGAAGAGGATCTGAACATGGCTGCACAGCAGCGAAGCAACGGTCCCGCGGCCTCCGGCCGACGGGGCGAGAACAGCAACGAGAGCAGCGGCGGCGATCGCCGTGAGCGCGGCGGCCGTCGCGGCGAGGGCCGCGGCGGGCGCAACCAGGAGGCGGAGAAGTCCGCGTTCCTCGAGCGCGTCGTGAGCATCAACCGCGTGTCGAAGGTCGTCAAGGGCGGTCGCCGCTTCAGCTTCACGGCCCTCGTGGTCGTGGGCGACGGCGACGGCACCGTGGGCGTGGGCTACGGCAAGGCCAAGGAGGTCCCTGCGGCGATCTCCAAGGGTGTCGAGGAGGCGAAGAAGAACTTCTTCCGCGTCCCGCGCATCCAGGGCACCGTCGTGCACCCCGTCCAGGGCGAGGATGCGGCGGGCGTCGTCCTGCTGCGTCCGGCGGCCCCCGGCACCGGTGTGATCGCCGGCGGTCCGGTCCGCGCCGTCCTCGAGTGCGCCGGAGTGCACGACGTGCTCTCCAAGTCGCTCGGCTCGACCAACGCCATCAACATCGTCCGCGCGACCATCGCGGCGCTCAAGCAGCTGGAGGAGCCGGAGGCCGTCGCGGCCCGCCGTGGCCTCCCGGTCGAGGACGTCGTCCCCGCCGCCCTGCTGCGCGCCCAGGCCGCCGGTCGCGCCGCGGCGCGCGCCGAGAAGGTGGGTGCGTGATGCAGCTGAAGGTGACCCAGGTCCGTTCCAGCATCGGCGGTACCCAGCCCCAGCGTGCGACCCTGCGCGGCCTCGGCCTCAAGCGCATCGGCGACGTGGTGGTGAAGGAGGACCGTCCCGAGATCCGCGGCATGATCCGCGCCGTCACCCACCTGGTGACGGTCGAAGAGGTGGACTGAATCCATGACTGACAACACCAACCCCCTGAAGCTCCACGACCTGCGCCCCGCGCCCGGCGCCAAGACCGCGCGCACCCGCGTGGGCCGTGGTGAGGCCAGCAAGGGCAAGACCGCTGGCCGCGGCACCAAGGGCACGAAGGCCCGCTACCAGGTGAAGGCAGGCTTCGAGGGCGGGCAGATGCCCCTCCACATGCGCCTTCCCAAGCTGCGCGGCTTCACCAACCCCTTCCGCGTCGAGTACCAGGTCGTGAACCTGGCGGCCCTGCAGGAGCTGTTCCCCGAGGGCGGCACCGTGACGGTCGAGGATCTCGTCGCCAAGGGCGCCGTGCGCAAGAACCAGCCCGTCAAGGTGCTGGGCACCGGCGACGTGAGCGTCAAGCTCGACGTCACCGCGCAGAAGTTCTCGGCATCGGCCGAGGCGAAGATCACCGCGGCGGGTGGGTCCGTCACCACCGCGTGAGTGTCTTTTGACGGGGCACCGCGGCGCAGAATACTCTGTGCCGCGGTGCCCCTTCGTCATGGTCGGGGCCGGTCAGCCGCCGCTGGCGCACGGCACCGGTTCCCCACAGCTGGACCGGTCATACTGACGCCTCGTCCGCCATCGGACCCACAGGAGGGACATCCGTGAACGCGTTCATCAGAGCGTTCCGCACTCCGGAGCTCCGGGCGAAGATCTTCTTCACCCTCGCCCTGCTCGCCGTGTACCGCCTCGGCGTCTTCATCCCCACTCCCGGATTCGACTACACCAACGTGTCGATCTGCGCGGAGCCCACCACGTCCGGCGGCACCAGCGTGCTGGGGATGGTCAACCTCTTCTCCGGCGGCGCCCTGCTGCAGCTGTCGATCTTCTCCCTCGGCGTGATGCCCTACATCACCGCCTCGATCATCGTGCAGCTCCTGCGCGTGGTGATCCCGCGGTTCGAGGCCCTCCACAAGGAGGGGCAGGCCGGCACCGCCAAGCTCACCCAGTACACGCGCTACCTGACCATCGGCCTGGCGATCCTGCAGGCCACCACGATCATCACCCTGGTACGCTCCGGCAACTTCTTCGTCGGCTGCACCCTCGACGTCATCCCCGACCAGTCGATCCCCACCCTGCTGGGCATGGTGCTCACGATGACCGTCGGCACGGTCATGATCATGTGGATGGGCGAGGTCATCACCGAGCGCGGCATCGGCAACGGCATGTCGCTGCTGATCTTCACGTCGATCGCGGCCTCGTTCCCCGGTGCGATGGGACAGATCTTCGAGCTGCAGGGCTGGATGACCTTCTCGCTGGTCATCCTGGTGGCCCTCGTGGTGATGGTCGGGGTCGTCTTCGTCGAGCAGTCGCAGCGCCGCATTCCCGTCCAGTACGCCAAGCGAATGGTCGGGCGTCGCATGTACGGCGGGACGTCCACATACATCCCGATCAAGGTCAACCAGGCCGGCGTGATCCCCGTGATCTTCGCGGCCTCGATCCTCGCGCTGCCGCAGCTGGCGACGTCCTTCGCCAAGGACGCCTCCGCTCCCTGGGTGCAGTGGGTGAACTCGCACCTGGTCATGGGGGCGAGCTTCTCCTGGATCTACGCGACCGTCTACGTCCTGCTCATCATCTTCTTCGCCTTCTTCTACACGTCGATCACCTTCAACGCGGAGGAGATCGCCGACAACATGAAGAAGTACGGCGGATTCGTGCCCGGCGTCCGCGCGGGCAGGCCGACCGAGCGGTACCTGCAGTACGTCATCAACCGCATCCAGACTCCGGGGGCGGTCTACCTCGCGGTGATCTCCCTCATCCCCCTGTTCGCCCTCGTGTTCCTGGGCGCGTCCCAGGACTTCCCGCTCGGCGGGGCCTCGCTGCTGATCATCATCGGCGTCGGCCTCGACACGGTGAAGCAGATCGACGCGAAGCTCCAGCAGCACCACTATGAAGGGATCCTTCGTTGACCAGCTCCAGCACCTCCGCCTCCGCCCGTCGCCTGCTGATCGTCGGGCCTCCCGGCGCGGGCAAGGGCACGCAGGCGGTGCGGATCGGCGAGGCCCTCTCGATCCCCGCGATCTCCACCGGCGACATCTTCCGCGCGAACGTCTCCCAGCAGACGGAGCTCGGCGTCCTCGCCCAGTCCTACATGGACAAGGGCGAGTACGTGCCGGACTCCGTCACCAACGACATGGTCCGCGATCGTCTCGCCCAGGCCGATGCACGGGAGGGCTTCCTGCTGGACGGGTACCCCCGGACGCTCGACCAGGTCGGCGCGCTCGACGCGATCCTCGCCGAGGCCGGCACCGCCCTGGACGCCGTGCTCCTGCTCGAGGTCGATCTCGAGGCGGTCGTGGCGCGCCTGGTCGCCCGCGGCGCCGAGTCCGGGCGCAGCGACGACACCGAGGACACGATCCGTCGCCGCATCGACGTGTACTCCGAGCAGACCACCCCGCTCGTGGACGTCTACGACGAGCGCGGTCTGCTGCGCCGCGTCGACGGCATGGCGAGCATCGACGAGGTCACCGCGGCGCTGCTCGCGGAGCTGGGCGCCTGATGTCGCGCCGGGGCCGCCCCCGCGTCGAGCTCAAGACGCCCGAGCAGATCGCGCTCATGCGACGGAGCGGGGAGCTGCTCTCGCGCGTGCACGACATGCTCGCCGCGGAGCTGCGCCCCGGCATCACGACGGGGCGGCTCGACGTCCTCGCCGAGACGATGATCCGCGACGAGGGGGCGACCCCGAACTTCCTGGGGTACCAGGGCTTCCCGGCCACGGTGTGCATCAGCGTCAACGAGGAGATCGTCCACGGCATCCCCGGGCCGCGCGTGATCGAGGAGGGCGACGTCGTCTCGATCGACGGCGGCTGTATCGTGGAGGGCTGGCATTCCGATGCCGCCCGCACGCACATCGTCGGAGAGCCCCGTTCCGCGGCGGACGTCCGGCTCGTCGAGGTCACCCGCAGCGCCCTGTGGGCGGGGATCGTCGCCCTCGCCGGCGCCCGACGGGTGGGGGAGATCGGCGCCGCGATCGAGGACCATGTCGAGGGGGAGGTGGGGGAGGAGCTCTCCCACTTGGAGGACTTCGGCGGCCACGGCATCGGCTCGGCCATGCATCAGCCCCCGGACGTCATGAACTTCCGGACCCGGGACCGCGGGCCGTCGATCCGGGCGGGTCTCTGCCTGGCGATCGAGCCGATGCTCATCCAGGGGCCCGGCGACTGGCGGATGCTCGAGGACGACTGGACGGTCGTGGCGACCGGCGGCGGGCGTGCCGCCCACGCCGAGCATTCGGTCGCCGTCACCGAGCAGGGGCTGCTGGTGCTGACCGAGGGGGACGGCGGCCGCGCGGAGCTCGCCGCGCGAGGGGTGCGGATCGCCCCGGACCCGATCCAGGGATGACCCGGCCGGGCCGGCGGCCGCTCGCGTCGTCCGCTCGGGCCTCCGATGCCCGTCGCTCCCGGGAGTGACGGGCATCATCCGTCCTCCCCTCGGTGATCCGGATCCGCGCGTGTAGGATGGTCGATCGGGTGTGCTCCGTTCTGACAGCGTTCCGGCGCCTGGTGCCACCCCGGCGCGCTTCTGCGACATCCCTGGGGGAACCCGGGAACCGAGGAGCGTGCTCGGAGACGAAACGACCCCGCCCCGCAGCGCTGGGCGAGGAGATCGGAGAGGCATGGCCAAGAAGGACGGCAGCGTGATCGAGGTCGAGGGCACGGTCACGGAGGCGCTCGCGAACGCGCGCTTCCGCGTCGAGCTGGACAACGGGCACAAGGTTCTGGCGCACATCTCCGGGAAGATGCGGCAGCACTACATCCGCATCCTCCCCGAGGACCGGGTGGTCGTCGAGCTGAGCCCCTACGACCTCGACAAGGGCCGCATCGTATACCGCTACAAGTGATCGGATCCGCCCGGGCGGAGACGGTCCAGGGCGCCCCGCGGGCGTCCTCCCTCTCGTGAGAAGGAAGAAATGAAGGTCAAGCCGAGCGTCAAGCCGATCTGTGACAAGTGCAAGGTGATCCGTCGCCACTCGCGCGTCATGGTGATCTGCTCCAACCCGCGTCACAAGCAGCGCCAGGGCTGATCAGGTCCCGTACCTGAGCGCACTGCCGCTCCCGTCGCCACGGCGACATGGCCTCCGGGCCGCCGCCCGCGTAGCGGGCACACAACAGAAGAGACGACACCGCCGAGGGCCACGCCCTCGGACACCCGCAGTGCGGAGGCTGCGGCGCAGCGGATCAGAGGATCCGCGGGATGCGAGGTGTCGGATCAGGCCTCCGGCAACAGTAGGAGAACTGCACTATGGCACGTCTGGTGGGCGTCGACCTCCCGCGCGATAAGCGCCTCGAGGTCGCCCTGACGTACATCTTCGGCGTGGGTCGCACCCGCGCCCTCGAGACCCTGGCCGCCACCGGCGTCTCGGGCGACAAGCGCGTGCGCGAGCTGAGCGACGAGGAGCTCGTCCAGCTGCGCGACCACATCGAGGCGAACTACCGGATCGAGGGCGATCTTCGCCGCGAGGTCGCCGCGGACATCCGTCGCAAGGTCGAGATCGGCAGCTACGAGGGTCTGCGTCACCGCCGCGGCCTGCCCGTGCGCGGCCAGCGGACCAAGACGAACGCGCGCACCCGCAAGGGCCCCAAGCGCACCGTCGCCGGCAAGAAGAAGGCTCGCTGACCCGCAGCCGTCGCCGCAGCCTCGTCCCCCCGGGACGCTGCAGTCACTTCGCGCCGCAGGACAGGGCGCACCGATCACCTGAACTTTTCCGAGGAGTTCCGCCGATATGGCCACCAAGACTCGCCAGTCCGCAGCGCGCAAGCCGCGCCGCAAGGACAAGAAGAATGTCGTCAACGGACAGGCTCACATCAAGAGCACGTTCAACAACACCATCGTCTCCATCACCGACCCGACCGGCGCCGTGATCTCCTGGGCCTCCGCCGGCCAGGTGGGCTTCAAGGGCTCGCGCAAGTCGACGCCCTACGCCGCGCAGATGGCCGCCGAGGCCGCCGCCCGCCGCGCGCAGGAGCACGGCATGAAGAAGGTCGACGTGTTCGTGAAGGGCCCGGGCTCGGGCCGCGAGACCGCGATCCGCTCGCTCACCGCGACCGGCCTCGAGGTCGGCTCCATCCAGGACGTCACGCCCCAGCCCCACAACGGCACCCGTCCCCCGAAGCGTCGGCGCGTCTGAGCCGCCGGTGCGGAGGCCGCGCCCGCATCGGCTCGGCTTCCGCACGCCCGCGTCTTGGACCTTCCACCCCTTCTGAGCCCCCTCCAGAGCGTCATATGGCGGACGCTCGCAGAAAGGACACATCGTGCTCATTGCACAGCGCCCCACGCTGACCGAAGAGGTCGTGTCGGAGTACCGCTCCCGGTTCGTGATCGAGCCGCTCGAGCCCGGGTTCGGGTACACGCTGGGTAACTCCCTGCGCCGCACCCTCCTGTCCTCCATCCCCGGCGCCGCGGTCACCTCGATCCGCATCGACGGCGTGCTGCACGAGTTCAGCACCGTCCCCGGGGTCCGGGAGGACGTCACCGAGATCATCCTCAACATCAAGAACCTCGTCGTCTCCTCGGAGAACGACGAGCCGGTCGTGATGTACCTCCGCAAGGACGGCGAGGGCAAGGTGACGGCCGCGGACATCACGCCGCCGGCGGGTGTGGAGGTCCACAACCCCGACCTGCACATCGCCACCCTGAACGAGAAGGGTCGGCTCGAGATCGAGCTGATCGTCGAGCGCGGACGCGGATATGTCTCCGCCGCGCAGAACAAGGGCATCGACGGGGAGATCGGGCGCGTCCCGGTCGACTCGATCTACTCGCCCGTGCTCAAGGTGACCTACAAGGTCGAGGCGACCCGTGTCGAGCAGCGCACCGACTTCGATCGTCTGATCGTGGACGTCGAGACGAAGCCGGCGATCTCGCCGCGCGACGCCGTCGCCTCCGCGGGCAAGACGCTGGTCGAGCTGTTCGGCCTGGCCCACGAGCTGAACGAGGAGGCGGAGGGCATCGACATCGGCCCCTCGCCGACCGACCAGGCGATGGCCGCGGATCTGGCGCTGCCGATCAACGACCTGAACCTCACGGTCCGCTCGTACAACTGCCTCATGCGCGAAGGCGTCCACACCGTCGGCGAGCTGGTCGCTCGCAGCGAGGCGGACCTGCTGGACATCCGCAACTTCGGGCAGAAGTCCATCGACGAGGTCAAGGCCAAGCTCGCGGAGCTGGGCCTGGCCCTGAAGGATTCCCCGGCCGGGTTCGACCCGTCGGCCGCGCTGGACTCCTACTCCGATGACTTCGGCGATCAGTACTGACATTTCTTGAACTAGGAGAACGACAATGCCTGCACCCACCAAGGGCGCGCGCCTGGGAGGCTCCCCCTCCCACGAGCGGCAGATCCTCGCGAATCTCGCCACGGAGCTGTTCCGTCACAAGTCCATCACCACGACCGAGACGAAGGCCAAGCGCCTGCGTCCGCTCGCGGAGCGCCTGGTCAGCCAGGCCAAGAAGGGCGACCTCGCCTCGCGCCGTCGTGTCATGCGCACGGTCCGCGACCGCGGCGTGGTCCACGCCCTCTTCGAGGAGATCGCCCCGACGTTCTCGGAGCGCCCCGGCGGCTACACCCGCATCACCAAGGTGGCGCCGCGCAAGGGCGACAACGCTCCGATGGCCGTCATCGAGCTCGTCACCGAGGCCTACTCCCCGAAGCAGGCCGTGGTGAAGGAGGCCGAGGGAGCCGCCAAGGTCGCCGCCGCCGAGGAGGCCCCGGCCGAGGTCGTCGAGGACGCCGTCGCCGAGGAGACCCCTGCTGAGGAGACCGAGAAGGCCTGACGCCTCTCTCGTCGCTCGCCGGAACGGGCCACCAGGATCATTCCTGGTGGCCCGTTCCGGCGTACAGTGGTGCTCCGGCCCCAGGCCCGGCGCCTCCGGCCGCTTCCCGTCCCCTCCCCGGAAGCCAGTCCGATGCCCCCTTCCTCCTCCGCTCCCCGCCGTCCGGCGGCCTCTCGTCCCCTCAGCCGTCGGAGCCTGCTCGCGGCCTCTGCCGCCGTCCCGGCCGTCCTCGCCGCCTCGACCGTGCCGGCCCTCGCCGACCCGGTCGTTCTGGGTGGGAGCACGAGCACGCAGGACGTGCCGCTCGCCACGGCGGATCAGCGCGCCGTCGACGGTGCTGTGATCCGTGTGCTTCCCCGCACCCCCGCCACGATGGTGGGTCTGACCTGGGACGCCTCCGAGGCGGGCAGCGCCCAGGTGGCCGCCCGCGTTCGGGGCCGCGGAGAGGACGGGCGCTTCGGAGCCTGGGTGGATCTCGAGATCGCGATCGACCCGGAGACCGGGGACGAGGCCCCCGGGACGGAGGTCGCCTGGCTCGGCCCGGTCACGGAGCTCGAGATCCGCGCCGAGTTCGACGGCGCTGATGCGACGGCCGCGATGACCGCGCACGTGCTCACCACGAGCGCCGGCGGAGCGGACGGCTCCCTGCGCGCCGATGCTCGCAGCGCCATGACCCGGTCCGGTGGCGGCACCGCCACGACGCTCGCGGCGAGCTCCCCGGAGACGCCGCTCCTCATGGCGGCGCCGGCGATCGTCCGGCGCGCCACCTGGGGCGCCGACGAGTCCCTGTGCCGGGAGACGACCGGGCATGATCTGCTGCGCTCGATCGTCGTGCACCACACGGCCGGCACCAACATGTACACGCGTTCGCAGTCCCCGCAGATCCTCCGCGGCATCCTCGAGTACCACACGCGCACCCTCGGCTGGGCGGACATCGGCTACAACGTGCTCATCGACAAGTACGGCCGGATCTTCGAGGGAAGGGCCGGCGGCCTGCACCGGGTGGTCGAGGGAGCCCACGCCCGCGGCTACAACACGAGCACCGCCGGCATCAGCCTGCTGGGGGACTTCTCGAGCGCGGCCGTTCCCGCCGCGGCGATCAGCGCGATCGCGAAGGTCGCCGGGTGGAAGCTGGGCGGAAGCTTCGTCACGAGCGCGACGAGCTCGACGACGGTGAGGGTCACGGCGGACGGGGTCGTGCACCCCAAGGGGACGATCATCTCGCTGCCGCGGATCTTCGGGCATCGGGACGTGAACTACACGGACTGTCCCGGCGACCGGCTCTACGCGCAGCTCGATGCGATCCGTCGCGGCGCGCAGGAGGCGATGAGCTCGGGATGGATGGTGCACCGGGACGCGTACTACGCGGCGGGAGGGGCCCCGAAGCTCGGCATGGTCTTCCAGATCGCGCACTGGGAGGACGGGTACTGGGTGACGCGGCTGACCAAGGGGCTCGTCCTGTCCCAGGGCGATGCCGCAGGGACCGGCTACGCGACGCCGTTCGCGCGGGAGTGGACGCCCGCCTGGGGCCGGCCGACCGGCAGCGCGGTCACGCAGGCGACCGGTCGGATCACGCAGGCCTTCGCCGCGGGCACGGCATCCCGCCCCTCTGCGACCGGGGCGGTGACGTTCACGAGAACGTAGGGCGACGGAGACCTGTTCATCTCCCCCCTCTCCCTCCCCGCCCCCGGCGGTGCGGTGAAGGTGACGGTATGGCGCTGGGATATCGGCACGTTCACCGCACTGGCGAGCCCGCAGCCGCGCCCGATGGGGCAGGAGCGGCGGGCTCGCCGGCGTCAGCCGAAGTGCCGCGGCAGGGTGGCCTCGCGCAGGGAGCGCAGCTCCGCGGCGGGGAACTCGCCGACGCCCTGGATCTCGAGGGCATCGCCGGTGCTCACGCCGATCCGCACGAGCGGGAACTTCCGTGCGGTGCACATGTCGGTGAAGCGGACCTCCTCGCTGCGCGGGACAGCGACGACGGCGCGACCCTGCGACTCGGAGAACAGCGCCGTGAACAGGTCCACGCCGTCGCGGGCGAGCACGTCGTCCAGCACGATCCGCGCACCGGTACCGAAGCGGGTGACGGATTCGACGAGGGCCTGGGCGAGACCGCCCTCGGAGAGGTCGTGCGCGGCGTCGACCATGCCGTCACGGGAGGCGGCCACGAGGATCTCGGCGAGGACGCGCTCGGTCTCGAGGTCGACCTGCGGCGGCAGCCCGCCGAGGTGCCCGTGGGCGACGTCGGCCCAGGCGGAGCCGGAGAGCTCCTCGCGGGTCCGGCCCAGCAGGAAGATCGCCAGGCCCTCCTCCTGCCAGCCCGAGGGGGTGCGGCGGGCGACGTCGTCGAAGACGCCGAGCACGCCGACCACCGGGGTGGGATGGATCGCGGAGTCGATGCGGCCGCTCTCCCCGGTCGAGTTGTACAGGGAGACGTTGCCGCCGGTGACGGGCACGCCGAGGGTCTGGCAGGCGTCGGCCAGTCCGTGGATCGCCTCGACGAGCTGCCACATGGGGCCCGGGTCCTCGGGGGAGCCGAAGTTCAGGCAGTCGGTGACGGCCAGCGGCACGGCGCCGGAGGTGGCGACGTTGCGGTAGGCCTCCGCGAGGGCGAGCTGCGCGCCCGTGCGGGGGTCGAGCTTGGTGTAGCGGCCGTTCGCATCGGTCGCCAGGGCGACGCCGCGGCCGGTCTCCTCGTCGACGCGGATCACGCCCGCGTCATCGGGCATCGCGAGCGCCGTGTTCCCGCCCACGTAGCGGTCGTACTGGTCGGTGACCCAGCCCTTCGAGGCGAGGTTCGGGGAGGCGATCAGGGTGCGCAGCGTGTCTGCCAGCTCCTGGGGGGAGGCCGGACGGGGGAGATCCTCGGCACGGTCGGCCTGGAGGGCGTCCTGCCATGCGGGACGGGCGAAGGGCCGGTCGTAGACCGGGCCGTCGACGGCGACGGTCGAGGGGTCGACGTCGACGATCCGGTGGCCGTCGTGGTCGATGGTCAGGCGCCCGTCGCCGGTGACCGTGCCGATCACGGACATCTCGACGTCCCACTTCCCGGTGATCGCCTCGAACTCGGCGAGCTTCTCGGGGGAGACGACCGCCATCATGCGCTCCTGCGACTCGCTCATGAGGATCTCGCCGGCGTTCAGGGTGGGGTCGCGCAGCAGCACGTTCTCGAGGTCGATGTGCATGCCGGAGCCGCCGTTGGCGGCCAGCTCGCTGGTCGCGCAGGAGATGCCGGCTGCGCCGAGGTCCTGGATGCCCTCCACCGTGCCGGCCGCGAACAGCTCGAGGCAGCACTCGATGAGCACCTTCTCCATGAAGGGATCGCCCACCTGGACGCTGGGACGCTTGACGGGGCCGCCCTCGTCGAAGGTCTCCGAGGCGAGGATCGAGGCGCCGCCGATCCCGTCGCCGCCGGTCCGGGCGCCGAACAGCACGACCTTGTTCCCAGGGCCGGTCGCGGAGGCGAGGTGGATGTCCTCGTGGCGCAGGACGCCCAGGCACAGGGCGTTGACCAGCGGGTTGGTCTGGTAGGCGGCGTCGAAGACGGTCTCGCCGCCGATGTTGGGCAGGCCGAGCGAGTTGCCGTAGCCGCCCACGCCGGCCACGACGCCGTGGACGATGCGAGCCGTGTCCGGGTCGTCGATCGCACCGAAGCGCAGCTGGTCCATGACGGCGACGGGGCGCGCACCCATGGAGATGATGTCGCGGACGATGCCGCCGACGCCGGTGGCCGCTCCTTGGTACGGCTCGACGTAACTGGGGTGGTTGTGGGACTCGACCTTGAAGGTCACGGCCCAGCCGTCGCCGATGTCGACCACGCCGGCGTTCTCGCCCATGCCCACGAGGAGCTTCTCGCGCATCGCCTCGGTCGTCCTCTGGCCGAACACGCGCAGGTGCTTCTTGGAGGACTTGTAGGAGCAGTGCTCGGACCACATGACCGAGTACATGGCGAGCTCCGCATTGGTGGGCCGGCGCCCCAGGATCTCGCGGATCTGCTGGTACTCGTCGTCCTTGAGTCCCAGCTCCGCGTAGGGCTGGGCCTGGTCGGGGGTGCTCGCGGCGCGCTCGACGGTGTCGACGTCGCCGGCCTCGGTCTGCGGGGAGGCGGTGGGCACGCGGGGATCAGATCCGGTCATCGGTACGCTCGGTCCATTCACGCTGGGCGGGGCGCTTCACGAGGCCGCGGGCGACGCCCCGGGGCGGGGCGGACCGGGCTCGGGCGCGGGGTCGTGGCGGCCCGGTCCGCAGGCGGGTCGGGCCGGTCCCAGTCTACGTCCGGCCCGGTGCTCCTGGGCGCGGCGTCCGCAGCCGCGGGGAGCACCGGGCCGATGCCGCCGTCGATGGGCGCCCCCGTTCCGGGAGGCCGCAGGGCCATGGTCCCCGGCCGGATGGGCTCATCGGCCGACCGGGCTCACCGGCCGCGGCGGGCGTCGCGCAGCGCCTTCTCGCTGATCGGAGCGGAGGTGCTCGCGCGCTGGGCCCGGAGATGGGCGGCGGCCTCCTCCTGGCGCCGAGCCTCCCCGCCGAGGGCGATCGGCGCCCGCACGTGCTCGGGGGCCAGATCGAAGGCGGCCACGAGGTCGAGGGCATGGGGACGCAGGCGCCACAGCAGACGCCGGATGTCCGCGCTCACCTGCCGCCCGCGCTGGGCCGAGAGCATGCCGTCGAGCAGGAACCAGGCGAGGTCCTCGGCGACGAGCGTGAGGCCGAAGAGATCGCGCAGATCGGTGAGGACCGCGCGCGTCCCGGGGTCCTCGAAGCGGGCGACCCCGGCGCTGAAGGCCCGCCAGAGCACGAGGTCCGCATGCGCCCGGGCGGCGTCGAGCATCTCGACCTGGTGCTTGTTGACCAGGGCTGCGGCATCGGCCGGGGACATGCGCCCGGCGGCCCGCAGAGCGAGCGCGACCTCCTCGACCTTGATGCGGGCCCGGTCCGCGAGCAGCGCCTCCTGGAACTCGGCGTCCCGCAGCGTCTGCGAGGAGCGCTGCGCGGAGCCGGCGTCGCTCGCGGTCTGCACGAGGCGGTGCCAGGGGGTGTGGCGCCGGGCGAGGACATCGGCCCGCTGGGCGATGAAGCGTCCGATCCCGGCTCGGTCGATGCTCTTCAGCTCGTGCCGGTAGTCGGTGAGCAGACGCTTGGCCACGAGCTGCAGCAGGATCGTGTTGTCGCCCTCGAAGGTCGCGTACACGTCGAGGTCCTGGTGCAGGCCCACGAGGCGGTTCTCCGCGATGAACCCGGCACCTCCGCAGGCCTCCCGGCACTCCTGGATCGTGTCGAGGGCGAGCCGTGTCGAGGTGGGCTTGAGGGCGGCGGCGAGGGTCTCGAGGTCCTCGCGCGCCTCGGGGGTGTCCCCGCGGCCGGAGAAGACGTCGTCGAAGGCGTGGAGCAGCTCCTCGTGCGCGAAGGCCCCGGCGTAGGTCGCGGCGAGCTTCGGCAGCAGCCGGGCGAGGTGGGACTGGTAGTCCAGCAGCACGGTCTCCTCGGTCGGGGAGGCGGCGGTGAACTGGCGCCGCTGGGAGGCGTAGGTAATCGCGATGTGCAGGGCGAGCTGCGCGGCGCGCACCGAGGATCCGTCCAGCGACACACGCCCCTGGACGAGGGTGCCGAGCATCGTGAAGAAGCGGCGGCCGGGCGACTCGATGGGGGAGGAGTAGGTGCCGTCGGGGGCGACGTCCCCGTAGCGGTTGAGCAGGTTCGTGCGCGGCACACGGACCTGGTCGAAGGCGAGGCGGCCGTTGTCGATGCCGTTCAGTCCGCCCTTGGGCCCGTCGTCCTCGCTCCGGACGCCGGGCAGGAGCTTCCCGTCCTCGTCGCGCACGGGGACGAAGAAGCAGTGCACCCCGTGGTCGACCCCCTGGGTGATGAGACGGGCGAACACGGTCGCCGCGCGAGCGTCGATCGCGGCGCTGCCGAGGAACTCCTTCCAGGCGGCCCGGAAGGGCGTGTGGATCACCCATTCCTCGGCGTCGATGTCATAGGTCGCGGTGGTCGCCAGGGACTGCACGTCCGAGCCGTGGCCGATCTCCGTCATGGCGAACGCTCCGGGAAGGGCGAGGCTCATCGCATCGGGGATCCAGGCCCGATGGTGCTGCTCGGTGCCCAGCTGCAGGATCGCGGCGGTGAACAGCCCCCACTGGACGCCCGCCTTGATCTGCAGGGACGGATCGGCGAGGACGAGCTCCTCGAAGGCGGCGACGTTGGCGCCGTTGTCGTTGGGCCCGCCCAGGGACTCGGGCAGCATCGGCAGCGAGACGCGGGCGTCGGCGAGGCGGCGCATCTGGGCGCGCACCTGATCGCGGTGCTGGGCGACGGTCATGTCCAGCGGCCGATGCGTGCGCGGGTCGCGGGCCCGCTCCCGGGAGGCGCGGCGGGCCTGGGCCCAGTCGCCGAGCAGCGCCTCGGCGACGGCGGGGACGTCCAGACGCGGCGCCCCGGCGGCAGGCACGGGGATGGGCCCGGTCGGGTCGGCGGTGCGGCGCTCGCCGGAGGACGCCCTCTCGGCGGCGGAGGATCGATGGCTGGTGGTCGACGTCAATGTCGCAGTCCCTTCATGAGCCAGGTGACGAGGTGGTCGATGAGCTGGTCGTCGGTGATGACGGGGGCCCGGCCCTCGGTGCCCGGGCAGGCCGCGGCGCCGGCGGGCCCGTCGGCGGCCGCGGCCCGGTCGGCCTCCGCGGTGCTCTCCGCGCCTGCCGCGGCACCGCCGGAGGCACCGGCGGCGGAGGCCTCGGCCCGGGCGCGGTCGGACATCCAGCGGTCGACGGCGCCGCGGACGAAGCCGACGGCCCCGGCGGACCAGACCTCGGGGGAGGGGGTGCCCGCGGGCAGGGCCGCGGCGACCAGGCGCGCGGTCGAGGAGAGGAAGTGGTTCAGCCCGTCGCTGGGCCGGGTGACGAAGCGGTACACGTGGGGGGAGCGCTCCGCGGTCGAGACGTACGCGGAGATCATGACGCGGATCCGGGCCTCCGCATCGACCTCCTCCTTTCCGCCGGCCTCCTGCTCGAGCTGCGCGATGCCCGCGACCAGCTGATGGTGCATCCCGGAGAGGATGTGCATGCCGATCGCCCGCTGGAGCTGCGCCTTGTCGGTGAAGTAGCGGTAGACGATCGACTTCGAGGTCCCGGAGGCGACGGCGATGTCCTCCATGGTCACGTCCGGGCCCTGGGTGTGGATGAGCCGACGGGCGACGTGCATCATGTCGGCGCGGCGCTGCTCGCGGTGCGCCGCCCAACGGGCCGAGCGGCCGTCGACCGTGCGGAGGGCGGCCGCTGGGCCGCCGTCCTCGGCGACGGCGCCCAGGACGGCGCTCTCGAGGGCCGCGTCCGGAATGGCGGTCGAACCGCCCGGAGAAGAATCGTTCACGCAACCCAGGGTATCAAGTACTGACGGTTGCAGGTAGTCTGGATCGGAGACGAGGAATACGCCCCGTCCCGCATCGCCCCGCAGCTCGACTCGAAGAGGTGTCCAGTCCGGTGACCAGCTCCGCCGTCCCCGCCAGCCCGTCCAGCGTCCCCGCCCCCGGCGCGGCGCCCGCCCCCGCGACCCCGCTCTCAGCGGAGGAGGGCCGCAGCACCCTCGAGCAGCGTCGCACCCCCGAGCTGCGCGAGGCCTACGTCCTGGGGGGCAATCGCATCCCCTTCGCCCGCATCGGCACGGCCTACGCCGGGATCTCGCAGCAGGACCTGCTGACCGCGGCCCTCGACGGGCTCGTGGCCCGCTACGGCCTCCAGGGAGAGCAGCTCGGGGAGATCGCCGGCGGCGCCGTGCTCAAGCTCTCCCGCGACCTGAACCTCACCCGGGAGAGCGCTCTGGGCACGCCGCTGGATCCCCGCACCCCGGCGATCGACCTCTCCAAGGCGTGCGCGACCGGGCTCGAGGCGGTGGTCCACACGAGCAACCGGATCCGCCTGGGCCAGATCGACTCGGCGATCGCCTGCGGCGTCGACTCCGCCTCCGACGCCCCCATCGAGGTGAGCCCGCGCCTGCGCCGTCTCCTGCACCGGCTGAGCCGCGCCCGCACGCTCCCGCAGCGTCTCGCCGCCCTGGCCGGTCTGCGCCCGGGCGACCTCGCGCCCGTCCCCCCGGCCAACGCCGAACCCCGCACCGGCATGTCCATGGGCGAGCACCAGGCCATCACGACCGCGCAATGGGGCATCACCCGCGAGGCCCAGGACGAGCTCGCGCTCGCCTCCCATCGGAACCTCGCCGCCGCCTACGAGGACGGCTTCCTCGACGACCTCGTCACCGGCTACCGGGGCCTGGGTCGGGACAACACCCTGCGCCCGGACTCGAGCATGGAGAAGCTCGCGGCGCTCCCGCCCGTCTTCGGACGGGGCAATCCCGCCGTCGCCGAGCCCACGATGACCGCCGGCAACTCGACCCCGCTCACCGACGGCGCCTCCGCCGTCCTGCTGGGCAGCGCCGCCTGGGCCGCACAGCGCGGCCTCGTCCCGCTGGCCCGCGTCGTCGATGCCCGCTCCGCGGCCGTCGACTTCGTCCACGGAGCCGAGGGCCTGCTCATGGCGCCCGCCTACGCCGTGCCCGCGCTGCTGGACGCGCAGGGCCTGACCCTGCAGGACATCGACCTGTACGAGATCCACGAGGCCTTCGCCTCGACCGTCCTCTCGACCTTGAAGGCCTGGGAGTCGGAGGAGTTCTGCCGCGAGCGCCTGGGACGCGGGGCTCCGCTCGGCGCCATCGACCGCGGCCGCCTGAACGTCCTCGGCTCCTCCCTCGCCGCCGGGCATCCCTTCGCCGCGACCGGCGGACGCATCGTCGCGACCCTCGCCAAGGCGCTGCATCGTCGTGCCCAGGAGATCGGCCGCCTCCAGCGCGGCCTGGTCTCGATCTGCGCGGCCGCCGGACAGGGCACCGTCGCGCTCCTCGAGGCCGAGCCCTCCTGAGCCCCGGCCCTTCGTCCCGGCACCGTCCCGCACCCCGATCTGCCGCACCTCGAACTGGAGACCCACCGTGGCTGACGCCTACACCCGCCTCATCCGCTCCGCCCCCGGGCGCCTGCTCGCCGCACGCACCCCGCTCCCGGATCCGCCGCGCCTGCTGCGCCGCGCCGACCGCCCCCAGCCCGTCCTGGATCCCGTCGTCGTCCTCGGCGGCTCCGCCGGAGCGGAGAGGATCACCGCCACCCTGCTCGGCTGGGGGGCCGATGTGCGCCGCCGCTTCGAGGAGACCTCGGCTCCGGGCAGCGTCGTCATCGTCCTCGACGAGATCGACGCGCCCGGGGACATCGGCCCGCTCGTCCTCCCGCTCGCGGGGGCCCTGCGCGGGCTCGCCGCCGGCGGCCGGATCCTCACCGTCTCCCGTCCCCCGACCGGCCAGGACCCGGCCCGCGACGCGGCCCGCGGCGGTGTCGAGGGCCTCGTACGCAGCCTCGGGCACGAGATGCGGCGCGGCAGCACCGCCAACGGCATCCAGGTCGCCGAAGGCGTGGAGCTCGACGCCCCCGCGGTGACCGGGGCCTTGCGCTTCCTGCTCTCGGCTCGCAGCGCCTTCATCGACGGGCAGCTGCTGCGCATCGACGGCCCCGGCGCCGCTCTCCCCGCGTCCTGGGATCTCCCGCTCGCCGGACGCACCGCCCTGGTGACCGGGGCCGCCCGCGGGATCGGGGCCGCGATCGCCCGGACGCTCGCCGCGGACGGCGCCCGCCTCGTCCTGCTGGACGTCACCGCGGCCGGGACCGAGCTCGCCCGGCTCGCCAACGAGCTGCGCGCCGTGCCCGTCCAGCTCGACGTCACCGCGGCCGATGCCGGAGCACGGCTCGCCTCCACCCTGCGCGAGCGCGGGATCGTCCTGGACGTCCTCGTCCTGAACGCCGGCATCACCCGCGACCGCATGTTCGCGAACATGGCCGCCGACCGCTGGGACCCGGTGATCGCGGTCAACATCTCCAGCCAGATCTCCCTGGTCCGCGATCTCCTCGCCGCGGACGCGGCGGGCGAGGGGACCGGCGGGCCGGGACGGCTCCTGGGCGAGCAGCTGCGGCTGGTCTCCCTCGCCTCGACGAGCGGCATCGCCGGCAATCGCGGCCAGTCCAACTACGCGACGTCCAAGGCGGGCGTGATCGCCTTCGTCGACGCCCTCGCGCGCCAGCTCGAGGGCCGCGGCGGCACGGCCAACGCCGTCGCCCCCGGCTTCATCGAGACGGAGATGACCCGCAGGATCCCGCCGCTGCAGCGGGAGGTCGCACGCCGGATCAGCTCCCTCCGGCAGGGCGGGCTGCCCGTCGACGTGGCCGAGGCGATCTCCTTCCTGGCCTCCGGACCGGCGGGCGGGGTGCGCGGGCAGACCCTCCGCGTGTGCGGCCAGCACATCGTGGGACGCTGATCCGATGGACCCGATGATCCGGACCCTGCGCGAGGTGCCGTCCTTCCCCGCGGTCTACGCCGCCGCCCTGAGGCCGCGGCCCGGCGTGCGGCGGCGCGACACCCTCCCGGAGACGGTCCTCGAGGTGCGCTCCGTGCGCATCGACGCCGCCCGCGCCACGGCCTTCGACCACCTCATGGGCGGCCCGGCGACCGAGCTCGTCCATCCCGGGATCCTCCACGTGCTGGCCTTCCCGGTCTCCCTCGCGCTCATGGCGCGCGGCGACTTCCCGTTCCCGCTGCTGGGGCTCGTCCATCTGCGCAACCAGCTGCTGCAGCACCGGTCCGTCCGCGTGGGGGAGAGCGTCGACGTGCAGGTGCGCGCCCGGGGTCTGCAGCCGCACCGGCGCGGCACCGCCTTCGAGGCCGTCTCGACGATCAGCGCCGACGGGGACATCATCGCGACCGACGTGTCCACCTACCTCGCCAAGGGACGCCGTCTCGCCGGGCCCGCGGAGGAGGAGCCGGCACCGCGGGAGGCCTTCCGGGCCCCTGTGCCGACCGCGCGCTGGAGCCTGCCGGCCGATGCAGGACGGCGCTACGCCGAGGTCTCCGGGGACGCGAACCCGATCCACCTGTCCGCGCTGACGGCGAAGGCGTTCGGCTTCCCGCGGGCGATCGCCCACGGCATGTACACGGCCTCGCGCGCCTTCACCGAATCGCGCGTGGACCTCTCGCGGCCGCTGCGCTGGGACGTCTCCTTCGCGACGCCGGTGATGCTGCCCGGCACGGTCCTCGTGCGCTGCGAGGACGACCGGGAGGCGGGGACGAGGCGCACGATCGGCTGGCGACCGGAGCGTCCGGGTCGCCCGGCGCGCGAGCACTTCACGACGGAGGTCACCTCCTTCGGGTGAGGCGCCCTCGGGAGAGGGCCGCGCTCATCCCCGGTGCGCGAGCCCCTCGCGGAGGGTGTCGAGCAGATGCGCGATGAACGCCTCCGCCTGCACGTCCCGGAGCGCCTGGACCGTCGGCGGCCGGCCCCAGCGTCCCAGCTCGTCGGCGACGGTCTGCCCGCGAGTGAGGGAGCCGAGCAGCTCCACGTCCACGGGCAGCGCACAGGTCCGCGCGAAGGCGCCGGTCACGGCGTGAGCGGCCACGAGCGGATCGTGCACATGCGCCATCCACCCGAAGCCGTCCGCCTCATGGAACTCGAAGTACCAGCGCAGGGCGTCGACGAGGATCTGTGCGAGGGGATGCTCGCTCCCGCGCGCGATGCCGGCGAGCTCCGCGAGCGTCGCGTCGGTGAAGCGCACCGCCTCCGTCGCCTCGAGCGCGCCGAGCACCGGCAGCTGCGGGGCGGCGGCGAAGGCGGCGAGCACGCGCTGGGCGGCTTCGGGGTCGACGGCGATGTTCCATTCGCTCGTGGGCCCGGTGTTGCCCCGATGGTTCAGCGCCCCGCCCATGATGTGCAGGCGGGCCAGCAGCTGCGGGAGCCGCGGCTCGATCTCGAGGGCGAGCGCGAGGTTCGTGTGCGGTCCGAGCACGAGGCCGACGAGCTCCCCGGGGTGCTCGCGCGCAGCATCGACCCACAGCCGGGCGCCCGCGCGCGGATCCGCGGTGCGGGAGGGCTCGGGCAGGACGGCGTGGCCCAGCCCTGTGGGGCCGTGGGTGTCCTCGGCGTACATCGGCTCCTGGACCAGCGGTCGGTCTGCTCCGGCGGCGACCGGCGCCTCGAGGGCCAGGAGCTCGGCGAGGACCAGGTTGTTGCGCTGGACCGCCGCGGTGGGCACGTTGCCTCCGGTCGAGACGATCCCGCGGATCTCGACGTCCGGACGGCAGGCGAGATAGGTGAGGGCGAGGGCGTCGTCGATCCCGGTGTCGCAGTCGACGAGGACGGGGATGCTCATGCCCCTGATCGTACGACCGCCCGGTTCCATGGCATTTCGCAGCAGTATTGCATAATCCCTGGATACCGGGCTCCGCCCCCGGTACAGTCACGAGGATGTCGCCCCGGTCACGTCCCTCGGCACCCCGCGCCGCCGCTCCGGCGCTCAGCGGCGAGCACGCCCCCCTGCCCTACCACGCCCTCATCTGGCTGGCCGTCGCCACCTTCAGCACCGGCATCGACGGCTACGTCCTCGCCGGCCTGCTGCCCGACATCGCCGCGGACCTCGCCGTCAGCGAGGCCGCCGCCGGCCAGCTGGTCACCGTCTTCGCCCTCACCGCCGCCCTCGCCGGGCCCGTCCTGGGCGCCATCACGAGCGGCTGGGAGCAGCGACGCACGATCATGACGGCGCTGGCCGCGTTCGTCCTCGGCAACGCCGTCAGCGCGATCGCGCTCACCTACGGCATGGCCTTGTCCGGGCGCGTCATCGCCGCCCTGGGGTCCTGCGTGCTCGGCGCCGCCGTGACCGGGTACGTGGTCCACCGCGTCCCGGAGCGCTTCCGCGGCCGTGCCCTCTCCTTCGTGCTCGGCGGCTGGATGACCGCGACCGCGCTCGGCGTCCCCGTCGGGCTGCTGCTGGGCCAGAGCAGCTGGCGGTTCCCCCTACTCATGGTCTCCGTCGTCGGGACCGCGGCGCTGATCGGCATCGGCGCGAAGCTGCCCGCCCTGCGGTACCCGCCGACCCGCCTGCGCGAACGCCTCCAGCCGCTCCTGCACCCCCGGCTGGTCGCGGGCCTCGGGGTCTCCACCGGCGTCCTCAGCGCGAGCTACACCTGCTTCACCTACGCGGTCCTCATCCTCGCGCCGCTGCATCCCGGGGCCGGGACGATCATCCTCATCATGTTCGGCTACGGGCTCGCGAGCATGCTCGGCAACGCGCTCAGCGGACGTCTCGTGGACCGCTTCTCCCCGGTCGCGGTGCTCACCGTGATCCTCGGGGTGCTCCTGGCCGATGCCCTGCTGGCCGGCATCGCCTTCGCCGTGCTGGGCGCCGCGGCGCTCGTCGTCCCCAGCCTCGTGTGGTTCTTCGCAGCGGGCGTCGGCAACGGCGGCCACGCCGTCCCGCAGCAGACGCGGCTCGCCGCCATGGCGCCGGGCTCCGCGAGCGTCGTCATGGCCCTGAACGCGAGCGCGGTCTCCCTGGGCGTCGCGCTCGGCGGCGGTGCGGGCGGCCTCGGGCTCACCCTCGGCATGCAGCCGGTCCAGCTGCCCTTCGTGGCCGCGGCGATCCTGCTGCCCACGCTGGCCCTGCACCTGCTCGTCGCGCGGTGGCCCTGGTCGCGCGCGACGGGGGCCCGCCCGGCGCAGGAGGAGGCCTCCGCATAGGATCCCGGGGTGAGCACCGACCCCGACCGCCCCGCACCGACCCTCCACCAGAGCGACCGCGTGATCCTCGACCACGCCCGGTGCGTCTCCGGGATGGGATGCCCCTGCGATCTGATCGTCCTCGAGGACGAGAGCGGGGACCTCACCGCCGCGGCGCTCGAGGCGACCGCCGAGCACCGCTCCGCCCGCGTCCACACGTGGTCCGCCTCCCGCTCCCGCATCCTCGCGCTGACCGAGCGGTTCCCCCGCGAGATCACCGACGGCCGCCTCCTGATCCCCGCGGCCGATGCCGACCCGGAGGAGGCACGGCTGACCGCGCATCTGGCGGGCGCCGGGACGCGACCGACCGGGGAGCCCGGTGCCGGGGGACGCGCCAGCACGGCGCATCTCGCGCTCCTGCGGCTGCCGAAGGCGCTGCGCGAGCTCGATGCCCGGGCCCGGGAGCTCGCCGCCCACGTGGCCGCGACCGACGAGGGGACGGCCCTCGAGATCGTGGCCGGCGGCCGGGTCAAGCACATGACGCGCTCGCAGAACGAGGTGCTCGCCGCCATCTTCGAGGAGGTCGCCGCCACCCGCGGCGTCGGCAAGTCCCGGGCTCTCGTCGCCGACGGACCGCGGGTCCCCGTCGCGGCCCAGGAGCCGGCCCGGGGCCTCGCCCGGGTGCGCGTCCGCGGGAGCGACCGGGAGCTCGCGCTGCGCGGCGTCGGCGGCGTGTTCGGGGGAGCGGGGGCCGATCCCGGCAGCCTGCTCCTGCTGCGCGCCCTCGACGAGGCCCGCCTCCCCGCCGAGGAGGTGCGTCGCGCGATCGACCTGGGCTGCGGCAACGGGCTGATGACCGCATGGCTCGCCGCGGCCTTCCCGCAGGCGCAGGTCCTCGGCACCGACGACCATCTCGACGCGGTCGCCTCGACCCGGGCGAGCCTCGGAGCCGGGGAGCTCGAGCGCGAGGGCGTGGACGTCGTCTGGGACACCTCGCTCAGCCGCGAGGAGACGGGCGGCGCCGATCTCATCCTGCTGAACCCGCCCTTCCACGACGGCACCGCGATCGATGCGACCCTGGTCCAGGATCTGCTCGATGCCGCGGCCCGCGTGCTGCGGCGCGGGGGCCAGCTGTGGATGGTCCACAACTCGCATCTGCGCTATCGGCCCGAGGTCGAGAACCGGGTGGGCCGCGTGCAGCAGATGGCCCGCGACCGCCGCTTCACGATCCTGCGCGCCACCCGGGCCTGAGCCCCCGGCCGGAGCGCGGCCGATCAGGCGGTGCTGGTCGGCCCGATCGGCGGCGCACCGGTCTGCGGTGCGCCTCGTTCCTCGGCGCACCTCCGGCCGGAGCGCGGCCGATCAGGCGGTGAGAGCCGAGAGCACCGAGGTGAAGAAGCCCAGGCCGTCGGTGCCGGTGCGGGTTCCGCGACCGGGCTCATCGGGCCCGAATCCCGGCTCGACCGCATGCTCGGGATGCGGCATGAGACCGACCACGTTGCCGTACTCGTTGGTGATGCCCGCGATGTCGTTCCAGGAGCCGTTGGGGTTCTCCTCGAAGCCCGCGGGACCGTGGGTCGCCCCCGCCGTGTAGCGGAACACCACGCGGCCCTCGCCCTCGAGCTCCTCGAGGGTGCGGGCGTCGGCCACGAACTGGCCGTCCTGGTTCTTCAGCGGGATCCGGATGACCTGGTCCTTCTCGTAGGCGGTCGTCCAGGCGGTGCGGTTGTTCTCGACCCGCAGCGGCTGATCGCGGCAGATGAAGGAGCGGTGCGCGTTCTTGATCATCGAGCCGGGAAGCAGGTGCGTCTCGCACAGGATCTGGAAGCCGTTGCAGATGCCGAGGACGGGGATCCCGCCCTTCGCCGCGTCGACGACCTTCTCCATCACCGGGGCGAAACGGCTGATCGCCCCGGCGCGCAGGTAGTCGCCGTACGAGAAGCCTCCGGGCAGCACGACCGCGTCGACGTCGAGCAGGTCGTCCTCCGCGTGCCACAGGGCCACGGGCTCCGCGCCGGCGATCCGCACGGCGCGCAGCGCATCCCGGTCATCGAGGGTGCCGGGGAAGGTCACCACGCCGATGCGCATCAGCGCGCCGCCTCGACCGCGGGGACGACCTCGATGTCGACGACGTCCTCGATCACCGGGTTCGACAGCAGGGTCTGCGCCGCCTCGCGGATGGTCCCGAGGACGGCCTCGGTCACCTCGCCCTCGACCTCGAGCTCGAAGCGCTTGCCCTGGCGGACCGAGGCGATGCCCTCGAAGCCCAGCCGGGGCAGAGCGCCGGCGACGGCCTTGCCCTGCGGGTCGAGGATCTCGGGCTTCGGCATCACGTGCACGACGACGCGCGGCATGGATTCTCCTGGAAGGACGGGCCCTGGGCGCACGCCCACGGCCGATGGAAGTCAGCGGCGCCCTCATTCTAGGGCGTGCCCGCGCCGGCACGCCGCGCGTCCCGAGCGACGGGACCCGCGGGGTGCTCTGCCGCGTCCGCGCTCCCGCTGGCCGCGGTCCGAGCCCGTCGACAGGCGGCGACCATACCGGCGGAACCGCCCACGGAGGTCACAATTCGGATACGGTGACGATGCGCGCTGGGGAGCGCGCATCCGTGCGCGGGCGTGCACCGCGGGCTCGGGCACGGCGGACCAGAAGGAGTACCTCATGCAGATCCGTCATCTCGGACATTCATGCCTGCTCGTACGGGTCGCCGGGGCCACGGTGCTGATCGACCCGGGGGGATTCAGCGACGACGGCGCCGGCTCCCTCACCGGGGTCGACGCCGTCGCGGTGACCCATCAGCATCCCGATCACGTCGACCCGGGCCTGCTCGCCCGCGTCCTCGCCGGCAACCCGGGCATCCCGGTCGTGGCAGAGCCGCAGACCGCGCATCAGCTCGTCGACCTCGAGCAGCTCGCCTCCGCACGCCGGGCCGGGACCGAGGTGATCTCGCTCTCGCCCGGACAGGAGCTCGCGATCGGGCAGGCCACCCTCACCGCGCTGGGCGGCGACCATGCCGTCATCCATCCGGACATTCCCCGCGTGGGGAACATCGGGCTGCTCCTGACCGGTCCGGGCGAGCCGCGGCTGGGCGTGACCGGCGACAGCCTCGAGGTCCCTGCCGAGTTCCGGGGCATCGACGTCCTCGCCTTCGCCCTCGTCGCCCCCTGGTCGAAGATGCGTGAGACCATCGACTTCCTGCGCGAGGCGGCGCCGCAGCTGGCACTGCCCGTCCACGACGCGATCGCGAGCCCTGCAGGCCGCGCGATCCACCTGCGCCAGGCCACGGCGCTCGCTCCCGAGGGCACCGAGGTCCGCGATTGGGCAGGCGACCGGGTCCTCGAGGTCCCGGCTCCGGCTCATTCCTGAGGCCCCCTCCCGCGTGCCCGCCCGGGATGCGGGAGGGGGAAGGGAACGAGGTCAGGCGAAGGCCCTGCCGGTCAGACGCTCGTAGGCCTCGACATAGCGGTCACGGGTGGCCGCGACGACCGCCTCGGGAAGCACCGGGGGAGCATCCTGCCCGCCGCGGTCCCAGCCGGAGGCGGCCGAGGTCAGCCAGTCCCGCACGAACTGCTTGTCCAGGCTCTCCTGGACGACGCCCTCGCGGTAGCGGTCGGCGAACCAGAAACGGGACGAGTCCGGGGTGAGCACCTCGTCGCCCAGCGTGAGGCGACCCCCGTCGCGGGAATGCCCGAACTCGAACTTGGTGTCCGCGATGATCAGGCCCTGCTTCGCGGCGATGTCCTGCGCGCGGCGGTACAGCGCCAGGGTCAGCTCCTCGAGCTCGTCGGTGAGCTCGTCGCCCAGACGCATGCGCGCCTCCGCGACGGTGATGTTCTCGTCGTGATCGCCCTGCTCCGCCTTGGTGGCGGGGGTGAAGATCGGCTCGGGAAGGCGCGAGGACTCGGTGAGCCCCGCCGGCAGGACGTGCCCGCCCACGGCCCCGCCCGCCCGGTAGTCCTTCAGCCCGGATCCGGTGAGGTACCCGCGGGCCACGCACTCCAGCGCGACCATGTCCAGGCCCCGGCAGCGCATCGCCCGCCCGGCGACCTCGGCCGGGACGTCGGTCGCGGAGATCACATGATGGGGGACGATCCCGGCCAGCTGCTCGAACCAGAACATGCTGATCGCCGTGAGGATCCGGCCCTTGTCCGGGATGCCCGGCTGCAGCGAGAAGTCGTAGGCGCTGATGCGGTCCGTCGCGACGACCAGCACCTCCTGCGCCTGCAGGATCGGGGTTCCCGAGGGCACGTACAGCTCGCGGACCTTGCCGGAGACGGCGAGGTCCCAGCCCGCGAGGGCGGGCGCGTCGATGACGGCGGCGCTCATCGCACCTCCACCCGGCCCTCGGCCGCGGCGAGCGCGATGTCGTGGCGATGGAACGCGCCGTCCAGCTCGATCGCCGCGATGCCCGCGAGGGCCAGCTCCCGCGCATCGGCGAGGTCGGCGCCGGTCGCGACGACCGAGAGCACGCGGCCTCCGGCGCTGACGATCCGGCCCTCGGCGTCGAGGGCAGTGCCTGCGTGGATCACCCGGGCGCCCAGCTGCTCGGCCGCCTCGAGACCGCCGATGGCGTCCCCCGTGCGGGGCGTGGCCGGGTAGCCGAGCGCGGCGAGGACGATGGTGACCGCCGCCTCCTCGGACCAGGTGGGCGCGTCCTGCCCGGACAGGTCCCCGCGCGCGGCGGCGAGGAGCAACGGGGCGAAGGGGGAGGAGAGCCGCTCGAGGACGACCTGCGTCTCCGGATCGCCGAAGCGGGCGTTGAACTCGATGACCCGGATGCCGCGGGAGGTCAGCGCCAGTCCGCAGTAGAGGATCCCGGTGAACGGGGTCCCGCGGCGGGCCATCTCGTCCAGGGTCGGCTGGGCGACGGTGCGCACGACCTCCCGGGAGAGGTCCGCGGGGGCCCACGCCAACGGCGAGTAGGCGCCCATCCCGCCGGTGTTGGGGCCCTCGTCGCCGTCCAGGGCGCGCTTGAAGTCCTGGGCCGGGGCCAGCGGGACGGCCCGTGAGCCGTCGCAGACCACGAACAGCGAGACCTCGGGGCCGTCGAGGTACTCCTCGAGGACGACGCTGCCGCCGGCGCCGATCACCGCCTCGCCATGGGCGAGCGCGGCCGCGAGGTCGGCTGTGACCACGACGCCCTTCCCGGCGGCGAGCCCGTCGGCCTTGACGACGTAGGGGACGTCGCCCAGCGGGTTGACGCGCTCGAGGCCGGCGCGCAGCTCCGCGGCATCGGCGACGCTCACGGAGCGGGAGGTGGGGACGCCGGCGGCCTCCATGACCTCCTTCGCGAAGCTCTTGGAGCCCTCGAGGCGGGCCGCGGCGGCGGAGGGGCCGAAGACGGTGTGGCCCGCGGCCGTCAGGAGATCCGCGAGGCCGGCGACGAGGGGGGCCTCGGGGCCGACGACGACCAGGTCCGGTCGCAGCTCGTCGGCGAGCGCGACGAGGCCCTCGAGATCGCCGAGGGCGACGTCGTGGATCGTGGCGAGGGAGGCGATCCCGGGGTTCCCGGGTGCGGCGTGGAGGTCAGGGGAGGGGGTATCGAGGGAGAGGCGGCGCACGATCGCGTGCTCTCGTCCGCCCGATCCGATGACGAGAATCTTCACCGGGCATACCTTACAGATTCCCGCTAGCATCGGACCCTATGGTCCAGCTGGTGCACACATCCGACGACGCTGCAGGTCACAGCCCCGGCACGGGCGTCCGCGGCGAGGGGGCGGGGGCTGTGCGGCTGCGTCTGGACCTCTCCTACGACGGGACCGGCTTCCACGGCTGGGCCGCCCAGCCCGGGCTGCGCACCGTCCAGGGGGCGCTCGAGGAGGGCCTCGCCCGCGTCTGCCGCGTGCCCGTGCCGGTCACGGTCGCGGGACGGACGGATGCGGGCGTCCACGCCCGCGGGCAGGTCGTGCACCTGGATCTGCCGCCCGCGGTCCTCGCCGGGCTGCCGGGGCGCTCGGACCGCAGCCCCGCGGACGCCCTGCTGACCCGCCTCGGAGGAGTGCTGCCGCCGGACCTGGTCGTCCGCAGCGCCGTCCCGGTGCCTCCCGCCTTCGACGCGCGCTTCGGGGCGCTGTCGCGCCGCTACCGCTACCGCATCTCCGACGGCCCGGGGGTCCACGACCCGCTGCGCCGGGACGTGCTGCGGCATCGACGCCCGCTGGACGTCGCGGCCATGGCGGCGGCGAGCGCGGCCCTCCATGGCGAGCACGACTTCCTCTCCTTCTGCCGGCCGCGGGAGGGTGCCAGCACGGTGCGGACCCTGCGCGAGCTCAGCTGGCGACGCCCCGGGGAGGGACGGGCCGATGCGGGGCTCGTCGTGGCGACCGTCGAGGCCGACGCCTTCTGCCACCACATGGTGCGCTCCCTGGTCGGGGTGATGCTGCAGGTGGGGGAGGGGCGGCGCGGCGTGGACTGGCCGGCACGGGTGCTCGCCGCGGCGACCCGCGACCCCGGCGGTCCGGAGGTGCCCGGCGCGGCGCCGATGTGCCCGCCGCAGGGCCTCACGCTCGAGCACGTCGCCTATCCCCCCGATGCCGAGCTGGCCGCGCAGGCAGCCCGCGCCCGGACGTTCCGCGGGTGAGCGGGGATGCGGCCGCACCGCGTCGGCGCCGGGGGTCCGGCCGGCCGTCCATGGCGCAGGTCGCGCAGCGGGCGGGGGTCTCCCTGGGCACCGTCTCGCACGTGCTGAACCACCCCTCGAGGGTCACCGAGTCCACCCGGGAGAGGGTGCTCGCCGCGATGGAGGAGCTGAGCTTCCATCCGAGCGCGGCGGCTCGCACCCTTGCGGGCGGCCGCAGCGATGCGATCGGCCTGGTCCTCACCGATCTCGGCAACTCGCTGTTCGTGGACGTGGCTCGCGGCGCCACCCGGGAGGCGGAGGCGCAGGGCATGTACGTGCTGCTCGCGGACGGGGACGCCGAGCGGGGCCGGGAGCTGACCCAGCTGCGGGTGTTCGACGACCTGCACGTGGCCGGGAGCATGGTCACGCTCAACGACGAGACGCATCGGGCGGAGCTGCTGGCGCGGCATCGGCCCGACAGGCCGCTCGTGCTGCTGAACATCTGCGCGCCCGATGACCGCTCGTGCAGCGTCGAGGTCGACCATGAGCTGGGCGGGCGTCTGGCCACCGCGCATCTGCTCTCGCGAGGTCGGCGCCGGATCGCGTTCCTGGGCGGAAGCGCGCGCCTGCGGCCGGTGGTGCAGCGCCGCACCGGCTTCCTCCGGGTCCTCGCGCAGGCCGGGCTGGGGCCCGCGCGGGTGATCGAGGATCCCGAACAGCTGGGCCGCGCCGACGGCTACCGCGCCGGTCGTCTCCTCGCCGCGGACGTCCGCGCCGGCCGGGTCGATGCGGTCTTCGCGGTGAGCGACCTGATGGCCGCGGGCGTCCTCGAGGTGCTGCGCGAGGAGGGGCTGGACGTCCCCGGCGACGTGGCGCTCGTGGGCTATGACGACAACGTCGCGGCCCATGACGTCCCCGTGCCGCTCACGACCCTCGCCCAACCCGGCATGGAGATGGGCAGGCAGGGGGCGCGGCTCGTGATCGAGGAGGCCCGTTCCCCCGGGGAGCACCGGCATGAGCAGGTCGTGCTGCAGCCGCAGCTGGTCGTGCGCGCCTCCACCGGGGGCTGAGCCGCGGGGGCGGGCGCGGCGATGTGAGGGAGACCCCAGCGCATCGACCCCCTGCTCGATTGACCCCCTGCGGCGCCCCGCCTAAGCTGGGTTGTCGTTGTGCCTCGATGCGCACCCCTCCCGCAGCCGGGCCTCTCACACCTGGCGCGATACGGGGCTCTCACTCGCATCCTCGGCCGTCCTCCGTCGTAGGGAGGCCGGTGGCGGGCACGGCGTCACGGCCATGCTTTAAGCCAAAGGAAGCGTGTCCACGGTCCATCGATTCGTGCTGCCGGACAATCCCGTCCGGTCGGCACCACGACGAGAGAAGAAGGCACGAGTGCGTACGTTCACCCCGAAGCCCGGCGATGTCGAGCGTTCCTGGTACGTCATCGACGCAACGGATGTCGTCCTCGGCCGGCTCGCTTCCCAGGCTGCTCAGCTGCTGCGGGGAAAGCACAAGCCGGTCTTCGCACCCCACGTGGATGCAGGCGACTACGTCATCATCATCAACGCTGAGAAGGTTGCCCTGACGGGCAACAAGCGCGAGACCAAGCTGGCCTACCGCCATTCCGGCTACCCGGGCGGCCTGCGCGGCATCCCCTACTCCGAGCTGCTCGAGACGAAGCCCGAGCGCGCGGTGGAGAAGGCGATCCGCGGCATGCTCCCCAAGAACTCCCTGGCTGCCCAGCAGATCAAGAAGCTGAAGGTGTACCGCGGCGCGGAGCACCCTCATTCGGCGCAGCAGCCCGTCCCGTTCACCATCGATCAGGTGGCGCAGTAAGCGGGGCCCCCCGCCCGCGCCCTGCTACACGGAACATTCAAGGAGAACCGTGACTGAGACCACCGCCCCTGAGGCCCTCGAGGAGATCACCGACGAGTCGGCTCCCTCCAGCTTCACCACCGAGTCCACCGATGAGGCCGTCGTCGGCCGCGGCCAGTCCGCGACCGCTCCCGGCTACGGCACCGGCCGTCGCAAGGAGGCCGTCGCCCGCGTCCGCCTCGTGCCGGGCTCCGGCCAGTGGACCATCAACGGCCGCGCCCTCGAGAACTACTTCCCGAACAAGGTGCACCAGCAGGAGGTCAACGAGCCCTTCCGCGTGCTCGACCTCCAGGGCCGCTTCGACGTCATCGCCCGCATCCACGGCGGCGGCCCCTCGGGCCAGGCCGGTGCGCTGCGCCTCGGCGTCGCCCGTGCGCTGAACGAGATCGACGAGGAGAACAACCGGCCCACCCTGAAGAAGGCCGGCTTCCTCACCCGCGATCCCCGTGCGATCGAGCGCAAGAAGGCCGGCCTCAAGAAGGCCCGCAAGGCCCCGCAGTACTCGAAGCGCTGATCGACAGCCTCGATACCGCATCGACACCGGACCCCGGCACCCTCGTGGTGCCGGGGTCCGGTGCGTTCGGGGACCGGGCGCCGCCGCGCGGGCTCTATAGTGTGGCCGTGCACGTGCTCCCGCCTGACGACGAGGCCGCCGGCGTCCCCGAACTCTCCGGCGCCGCCCGCGTGCGCCCCGCGCCGCTGATGCCGCGGCCTCCGGCGAGCATGCTCCCCCCGCCGCCCGTCGCCGCCCCCTCCGCCCCCGCGCCGCCCATCGCCGCGCCGTCCGCGGGGGCCGGGTCGGCCGCGACGGTCCCCGCGACCACGGCCGCGCCGCGCCCCGGCAGCTGGATCCGTCGAGGAGCGCGGCGTCTGCCGACCTCGTGGATCCTGACCTCGGCAGGAGCGGTGCTGCTCGCGAGCACAGCGGCGTTCGGCGGCCTCGCCGAGGTCACGGGCCCCGCCCCGGCGGAGCTCGCGCTCGGCGAGCCTGCGCACGGCGCCGACCTCACGATGACCGTCCGCTCCGTCCGGCTCGTCGCGGAGGCCCCGCCCGGCACCGGCGTCTTCGCGGACGCCGCCGCCGGCGAGCAGGTGCTGCTCGTGCAGGTCGACGTCGTCAACGAGTTCACCGCGCCCCGCTTCAGCACCTCCCTGACCGAGCAGGGCGTGAGCGTGGACGGCATCACCGTCGAGGGCGTGCCGGGGAAGCCCGTCATCAGCCGTGCCGACGACGGCACGGTCGCCCCCCGGCTCCAGCCGGGCGTGCCCGCACCCCTGACCCTCGCCTGGGTGGTTCCCGGCGACGCGCTCACCCCCGGCGAGGAGGTCGTCGTGACGCTGCCGACGGCCACCCGCCAGACCGGCGAGGCCGTCCTGCACGGCGACTACTGGACCGACCCACGCCCCATCGCGCACGTGCGGGCCCCGCTCGAGCAGGGCAGCGCATGAGGATCCCGCGCCTGCTGCGAGGAGCGCTCGCCGCCGTCCTGCTGCTCGCCGCCTGGGGGATCGGCCAGATCACCCTGCCCGAGGACGCGGGCCAGGAGCCGTTCGTGACGACGACCGGCGTCGGCCAGGGCGCACGGACCCGGAATCTCGAGGCGACCGTCGCGGCGGCGCGCACAGCCGACCGGGTCAGCGCGGAATCGGGCTGGAGCGCCGAAGGGAACTGGCTGGTCGTCGAGGTCGAGGCCGCGGCGGGCACCGCCTCCGGTCCGGCGACCCTCGCGCTCGCCGAGCTCCGCGTGGACGGTCGCACCTACAGCGTCACGGACCGCACCGAGGGCATCGCCGGCACCGCCCTGGTCGACGGCGTGCCCAGG
This sequence comes from Brachybacterium hainanense, assembly GCF_042434575.1. Lineage (NCBI taxonomy): Bacteria > Bacillati > Actinomycetota > Actinomycetes > Micrococcales > Dermabacteraceae > Brachybacterium > Brachybacterium hainanense. Next base: position 181,815 of record NZ_JBHLSV010000003.1, on the reverse strand, counting down.
GCGGGATCCCTCGCCTTCGAGCTGCCGGAGCAGCAGCGCGGCGGCGCGGCGACGCTGCGGCTGTCCGGGGCGGCCGACGTCCGCTCCGACGCCGTGATCGAGGTCCCCCTCGACCTCGGGGCGCTGCCGCGCGAGCAGAGCCTCGCGCTGACCCCCGCCGGATGGGCGCGATGATGGCCCGCCCCTGGTGGAGGGCGAACCTTCTGCCCGCGCTCGCCCTCGTGGTGCTGCTCCCGCTGACCGCGGGGACGATCACGATCAACGAATGGCGCCAGAGCCCGGAGGTGATGAACCGGGCCGAGGAGGTCACCGTCGATCCCGAAGCGGCGACCGAGGTGCTCGGGGGACGCATCGGACCGGTGAGAGCCGCACCGATCGAGGATCTGACCGGGATGGACGTCCCCCCGGGGACGCGGCTCCTCGCAGCGCGCGTCGAGATCGACGGCGGATCTGCGGGCATCCTGTGCGGGGAGCCCTCGCTCGTCGAGCAGTCCAGCGGTCGCCTCTGGATGCCGTCCCGCGAGGAGATCGGCCTGACCCCGAGCCCGCAGGAGCCGACGAGCTGCACGGGGGCTCCCGGTCCGATGGACGCCCTGATCCTGCCGTACCTCGTGCCGACCGATGTCGAGGGGCCGTTCTGGATCGAGATCGAGGCGACGGCCGCTCAGGGCCTCGCCCCGCCGGTCACGGTGCGGATCCCGGTCGAGGCATGAGCGGTCCCGGGGCGACCGGGCCCGCGACGGGCACGCCTTGCTCCGCAGCCGGGATCTCGACCCCGGCGGCCTGCGCGAGCGCCCCGGCGTCGGCCTGCGCCCGGTCCTGCGGGATCGCCGCCTGGGCGCGCCGCAGCCGCCCGAGCGTCGCATCGTAGGCGGCGGCGACCAGCGCGATCCGCAGCGGCTCGACCAGCAGCGGCGTCACCAGGGAGAGGGGCTCGTCGAACACGACCCAGAACCCGCCGAGCTCGTGGGGACCCAGCACCCGCGTGACGCCCAGCCGCAGCCACGACTCGACCAGCAGCACGAGCGCGTACAGGACCGCGTAGCCGGCGATGAGGACCACGCCGGCCCGCCACATCAGCAGCAGCGCACGGCCGATCGGACGGAACCGCTCGCCCAGCTGTCCTCCCAGGTCGTGGAGCCGCTGCGCGACGTGCTCCCCGGCTCGGCGGGTCAGCCCCGCGGAGAACCGCTCCTGCAGGCTCAGCTTCTCGGCGACGATCGCCTGTCCGTACACGACGCCGGCGACGGTCAGCCACACCACCGGCACCAGCAGCACCGGACCGGCCGCATCGAGCAGCCAGCGCCCGCCGTCGAGCACCCATCCCAGCGGCGGCAGATGCGCCGACAGCATCGCTGCCAGCTCCTCGAGCCAGTGCAGCGCCGCACGACGATCGATCCAGCCCGTCACCGAGCCCACCAGCTCCTGGACCACCAGCAGCGAGAGGAACACCCACACGACCTCGAGGTAGACCGCGAGCAGGGCGAGGGGGCGGGGGAGCGAGGCGGACCAGCGGGCCCAGGCCCATCGGCCCAGCAGGGCGAGGACGATCGCCGCCGCCGTCCAGGCGCTCAGCGGCACGTCGAGCACCGTGTCCGGGGCCTCGGCGACGACTCCCGGGGATCCTCCCGCCGCGATGTCCTGCGCCGCCTTCTCCCACAGCAGCGTCTGCTGCACCTCGAGGGCCCGCCGCGAGTAGCCGATCACGTCCTCGCGCAGGAGCCCCTGCGCCGCGTACACGGTGAAGAAGGGGAGGATGCTGGCCAGCAGGGCGGCGAAGAACGTCCGACGGCGCTCGGCCGGGGCATCGGGCAGCGGCGCGATGCCCTGCAGCTCGCGCAGGCCGTCGCGGAGCACGAGGAACATGGCGACCAGGCTGATCAGCCGGGCGAGGATCGCCAGCGGCAGGATCATGAGCGCCGCCGTCGCGGAGAACGCTCCCACGAACCCGGCGATCTCCGTGATGACGTAGTGCACGAGGGTCCCGGCGAGGAACCATGCCGCGAGCGCCGGCCCGTGGCGCAGCAGCGTGCGGCCGGTCGTCCTCAGCATCGTTCCCACGCAGGACAAGGTAGCGCGCGGACCGCGGTGTGACGAGACCGTCCGCGGCGCGGGCCCGGACGGCTCGCGCCGCGGGCGGTACAGTCACGGTGACGATCCCTTTCCCCACGGAGGCATGGACCCATGGCACGACTCTTCGGCACCGACGGTGTGCGCGGCAGGGCGAACGACGACATCACCGCAGAGCTGGCCGTCGAGCTGTCCGTGGCTGCGGCCCATGTGCTCGGCACCTTCGGCGCGTTCGACGGCCCGCATCCCCGCGCGATCGTCGCGCGCGACACGCGTCCCTCCGGGGACTTCCTCTCCGCCGCGGTCGCCGCGGGCCTCGCCTCCGCGGGGGTCGACGTCGAGGACGCGGGCGTGCTCGCGACCCCCGGCCTCGCCTACCTCGTGCAGTCCTCGGGCGCGGACCTCGGCGTCATGATCTCCGCCTCCCACAACCCGGCCCCCGACAACGGGATCAAGTTCTTCGCCCGCGGCGGCACCAAGCTGCCCGACGAGGTCGAGGACGCGATCGAGGCCCGCATGCACGAGCAGTGGGACCGGCCCCAGGGCGACCGGGTCGGCACCATCACCCGCTACAGCCACCCGGTCGAGCAGTACGTCGGGCATCTCGCGGCGAGCATCGACACTCCGCTGGACGGCCTCGTCGTCGTCGCCGACTGCGCGAACGGCGCCGCCTACCAGTCCGGCCCCGCCGCCCTGCGCGCCGCGGGAGCGACCGTCCACGTGATCGGCGATCGCACCGACGGCCGGCAGATCAACGAGGGCTGCGGCTCCACCCATCTCGAGGGTCTCGCCGAGGCCGTGGTCCGCCTGGGCGCCGACTGCGGCGTCGCCTTCGACGGCGACGCGGACCGCTGCCTCGCGGTCGACCACCGGGGCGAGGTCGTCGACGGCGACCAGATCATGGGCATCCTCGCGCTCGCCCTCGACGCCCGCGGCGAGCTGCCCGACCGCACCCTCGTCGCGACCGTCATGTCGAACCTCGGCCTCAAGCTCGCCATGCGCACCGCCGGGATCGCGCTCATCCAGACCGCCGTCGGCGACCGCTACGTCCTCGAGGAGATGAAGCGCGGCGATCATCCGCTGGGCGGGGAGCAGTCCGGGCACGTCGTCATGAGCAGCTACGCCACCACCGGCGACGGCGAGCTGACCGCCCTGCACCTCCTGCAGCGGATGGTCGAGACCGGCTCCTCCCTCGCGGAGCTCGCCTCCGTCGTCGAGCGTCTGCCGCAGGTGATGATCAACGTCAAGGGCGTCGACAAGGCGCGCGCCGGCGTGGACCACGGCGTCCAGGACGCCGTCGCGGAGGCGGAATCGGAGCTCGGCGAGACCGGCCGGGTCCTCCTGCGGCCCTCCGGCACCGAGCCCGTGGTCCGCGTCATGGTCGAGGCGGCCACGGCCGAGCAGGCCCAGGCCATCGCCGACCGCCTCGCCGGCGTCGTCGAGTCCCGCCTGGCCCTCTGAGCCCGAGGCGGGGACGGCTCCGGTGCCGTCCTCCTCGAGATGCACGGACATGAGGCGCGCTTCGATCCAGCCGAGGCGCTGCATCCGGTGGCCGCGGTCGATGTCCCTCGAGAGCTGCTCCGCCCTGCGGTGATGCGGTCCCTCGTGCTCGGCGGCCACCCGCCACCGGGGCCATTGCAGATCGGGTTCGTGGTGCTCCGTCCCGTCGGGGCCGATGAGCGGGACGTTCTGCTACGCCGTGCCTCGGAGATCGCGGACTCCGGCCATCTGTGCCGATCCCGGGCGACGACGACGTGGATTCTCCGGTCAGTCACCGTGCATGCCTGAAGGTCGTGCGGGGACGGGATGCGCAGGGAGAACAGGAGCGACGGGGAGGGCCTGTGCTGTCGAGGGGCGAGGGTGCCGGCGGCGCGCTCAGACCTTCCGCAGGAGCACGCTGTGGACGCGGTGCTGGGGATCCTTGCGCAGGACCAGATCGGCCCGGCCGCGTGTGGGCAGGACGTTCTCGACGAGGTTCGGGCCGTTGATGGTGCGCCAGATCCGCTGAGCCGTCGCCCGGGCCTGCTCATCGGTGAGCTCGGCGTAGCGGCGGAAGTAGGAGCGCGGATCCATGAACGCGACCTCGCGCAGCTTGAGGAAGCGGTCGATGTACCAGCGTCGCACGTCCTCGGGCTTCGCATCGACGTAGAGGGAGAAGTCGAAGTAGTCGGAGACGGCCAGGCCCAGGCGCCCGTCGAAGCGCGGACGGGCCGGCTGCAGGACGTTGAGGCCCTCGACGATCAGCACATCGGGCCGCTCGACGACGACCTTCTCGTCCGGGACGATGTCGTAGACCAGATGGGAGTAGACGGGCGCCTCGACGCGGTCGACCCCGGCCTTCACATCGGCGACGAACCGCAGCAGGGCGCGGCGGTCGAAGCTCTCCGGGAACCCCTTGCGGTGCATGATGCCGCGTTCCTCGAGGACCGCGTTGGGGTGGAGGAACCCGTCGGTCGTCACGAGCTGCACCCGGGGCGTGTCGGGCCAGCGGGCCATCAGCTCGCGCAGCAGACGGGCCGTGGTCGACTTGCCGACCGCGACCGACCCCGCGACCCCGATGATGTACGGGGTCCGCTCCTGGGCCTGGGCGAGGAAGGCGCTGCGGGAGCGGCGCAGGTTCTGGGCGGCCGCCACGTGGATGTTCAGCAGCCGGGAGATGGGCCGGTAGACGGCGTCGACCTCCTGCAGGTCGATCAGATCGCCCAGCCCGCGCAGCCGGTCCACATCGGCCGCGTCCAGGGGCAGCGGCGTGCTCGCGGACAGCCCCGCCCAGTCGGCGCGGGAGATCTCGTCGAAGGGAGAGAGCGTCCCCGGAGACGCAGCAGGCTTCATGTCCGGCATTCTTCCAGGTGCCCGCGGCCCGGCGGGGCCGATGTCTCGGATCCGCGCCGGCCGATGCGACCGATCTCGCCTCCGATCGCGCCCTGCCCGCTCCCCGGTCTCGCCCTGCCCGCGCCCCGTCCCCTGGCCGCCCCGTCCGGGAGCCCGTGAGCGTTTCTGACAGCTCCGGTCACCCGTCCGCCAGCCCCGAGCAGCCACCCTCGGAATCGTGAGCAGGACCTCGCCCGAAGACGCCCGCGGGCCTCTGAACGGGGCCTTCGCGCCGCTAGCGTGAGGCGCATGTGTGGAATCGTCGGATATGCAGGCCCCGTCAGCGGCGCCCCCTCCTCCCGTCCCGTCGACGTCGCCCTCCAGGGGCTGGCGCGGCTCGAGTACCGCGGATACGACTCCGCGGGCGTCGCCGTCGTCGACGGCGATCAGGTGCGCATCGACAAGCGCGCCGGCAAGCTCGCGAACCTCCGCGAGGCCCTCGAGGGCAGGCACGCGACCGCTTCCCCGGTGGCGATCGGCCACACCCGGTGGGCGACCCACGGCGGGCCGACCGACGGCAACGCCCACCCGCATCACGGCGGCCGCGACGGCGAGCTCGCCCTGGTGCACAACGGCATCATCGAGAACTTCGCCTCCCTGCGCGCCGAGCTCGAGGCCGACGGCTACTCCTTCCTCTCCGACACCGACTCCGAGGCGGCCGCGCACCTGGTCGCCCGCGAGATGGAGCAGGTCGGCGACCTGACCGAGGCGATGCGCCGCACCGCCGGTCGCCTCGAGGGCGCCTTCACGCTGCTGGCCGTGCACCGCGACGCGCCCGGCGTCGTCGTCGCCGCCCGCCGCAACTCCCCGCTGGTGGTGGGCCTCGGCGAGGGCGAGAACTTCCTGGGATCGGACGTCGCCGCCTTCGTCGACGCGACCAAGGACGCCCTCGAGATCGGCCAGGACCAGGTCGTGACCGTCCGCGCGGACCGCGTCGACGTGATCGACTTCGAGGGCGCCCCCGTCACCGACAACAAGCGCTACACGATCGAATGGGATGCGACCGGTGCGCAGAAGGGCGGCTACGCCTCCTTCATGGCCAAGGAGATCCACGAGCAGGCCTCCGCCGTGGCCGATACGCTGCGCGGCCGCATCGAGGACGGCAAGCTGCAGCTGGACGAGATGAAGATCGACGAGGCCGTGCTGCGCACGATCGACAAGATCGTCGTGGTCGCCTGCGGCACCGCCGCGAACGCCGGCGCCGTGGTGAAGTACGCCATCGAGCACTGGTGCCGCATCCCGGTGGAGGTCGAGCTCGCCCACGAGTTCCGCTACCGCGATCCCGTCGTCACGGAGAAGACCCTGGTCGTGGCGATCTCGCAGTCCGGCGAGACGATGGACACCCTGATGGCCGTGCGCCACGCCCAGGAGCAGGGCGCGAAGGTCGTCGCGATCTGCAACACCCGCGGCTCGACCATTCCCCGCGAGGCCGATGCCGCGCTGTACCTGCACGTCGGCCCGGAGATCGCGGTCGCCTCCACCAAGGCGTACCTCGGCCAGATCGCCGCCTGCTTCCTGCTGGGCCTGTTCCTCGCGCAGGTGCGCGGGAACCTCTACCCCGACGAGATCGCCCAGCAGATGGAGGACCTCTCGGCGATCCCCGAGAAGATCCAGGAGGTGCTCGACAGCTCCGATCAGGTCGAGCGGCTCGCGCTGGAGATGAAGGACGCCACCAGCGTCCTGTTCCTGGGCCGGCACGTGGGATACCCCACGGCGATGGAGGGCGCGCTCAAGCTCAAGGAGATCGCCTACATCCATGCCGAGGGCTTCGCCGCGGGCGAGCTGAAGCACGGTCCGATCGCGCTCGTCGACCAGGGCCAGCCGGTGTTCGTCATCGTCCCCTCGCCGGGCGGCCGGGACTCCCTGCATTCCAAGGTCGTCTCGAACATCCAGGAGGTCAGGGCGCGGGGCGCCCGCACCCTGGTGATCGCGGAGGAGGGCGACGAGGCGGTCCTGCCGTACGCCGACGAGGTCATCCGCTACCCCCGCACGCGGGCCCTGTTCGCCCCGCTGCTGACGGTCATCCCGCTGCAGATCTTCTCCTGCGAGCTGGCGACCGCGAAGGGCCTGGACGTGGACCAGCCGCGCAACCTCGCGAAGTCGGTCACCGTCGAATGATGTGATACTGCCGGGGTGAACGGCGTATCCGAGGCTCGCAGCCCGCAGGCGGCCCCCGTCCCCTCCCCGGGGCGGGGGCGCCCGCGGGCTTTCGCGCCCTCGGGGCGGGCGCAGCTGGCCGGGGTCGGGATCGACGTCGTCGACGTGCCGCGCCTCACCGCGATGTTCGCGCGCACGCCTGCCCTGCGCGACCGTCTGCTCACGCCGTCCGAACGGGGCCTGTCCGATGCCTCCCGGGCCGCCCGCGTCGCGGCGAAGGAGGCGGTCGGCAAGGCCCTGGGGGCGCCGGGAGACTATTCCTGGCACGATGTGACGGTGGAGCGGACCGTCGACCGCCGCCCGTACCTCGTGCTCAGCGGCGCCGCTCTCGAGGCCGCCGAGCAGCTCGGCGTGGCCCACCTGCACCTCTCGCTCTCGCACGACGGGGACATCGCCACCGCGATCGTCGTCGCCGAGCGGGGCGCGCCCGCCGCTGACGACGCCAGCATCGACCGAGGAGAACGATGACCGTCCCGATCCCCGCGGAGGACCCGCGTCACGTGCCCAACCGGGCCGTGATCGATCCGTCCGCGATCACCTCTAACACCCGCCAGATCAGCGGCATGCTCGCCGAGCAGACCGCCCTCATGGCGGTCGTCAAGGCGGACGGCTACGGCCACGGGATGCTCACGGCGGCGCGCGCGGCGCTCGAGGGCGGTGCGACCTGGCTGGGCGCCGCGCACCCCTCCTCGGCGCTCGCCCTCAGCCGTGCCGGATTCGACGTCCCGATCATGACCTGGCTGTTCGAGCCGCAGACCGCGCAGCTCGTGCTGCCGGACGTGGTCAAGGCGGGGATCGACGTGTCCGTCGGCAGCGAGCTCATGCTGCGCATGGTGGCCGATGCCGCCCGCGCCGCCGACCGCCGTGCCCGCATCCATCTGAAGATCGACACGGGAATGGGCCGCGGAGGGGTCATGCCCGCGAAGGTGCGGGAGCTGGCAGCGGCCGCCGCAGCCGACGACTACGTCTCCATCGGCGCGGCCTGGACGCATCTGGCGGCGGCCGATGATCCCTCCGACCCGATGACCGATCAGCAGGTCGACGTGTTCGACGCCGCCTTCGAGCAGCTGTGCGAGGAGGTCGGCCCGGTCCCGCTGCAGCACATCTCCGCGACCGCGGCGGCGCTGACCCGGCCGGAGCTGCACCGCGACCTGGTGCGCATCGGCATCGGCCTGTACGGGTATCCGCCCGTGCCCTCGCCCGTGCGCCTGCGCCCCGCGCTCACGCTCACCTCGCGCCTGGCCATGGTCAAGGAGGTCCCGGCCGGGCAGGCGGTCGGCTACGGGCACATCCACCGCTCCGAGGAGCCGACCCGCCTGGGCCTGGTCCCGATCGGCTACGCGGACGGGCTGCACCGGGCCGCCTCCGGCAAGGTCGAGGTGCTCGTGCGCACACGCAGCGGCTACCAGTCGGCCCTCCAGGTGGGCCGCATCAGCATGGACCAGATCGTCCTGGATCTGGGACCGGAGTCGCGGGCGCAGGCGGGCGACGAGGTCGTGCTGCTGGGCTCGGTGCCTGATGGGCTCCTGCCCGATGCCGAGGGCCGGACGCTCACCGTGCCGACCGCGGTCGACTGGGCCGAGGCCGCCGGCACGATCACCTACGAGGTGCTCACCTCGATCTCCGCCGCGGTGCCCCGGCAGGTGAAGGCATGACCCCCGCACCGATCGTGCTCGCGACCACCCGCTCCCAGGGCACCCGGGACGTGGCGATCGCGCTCGCCGGGCATCTGCGGGCCGGGGACCTGCTGGTGCTCGACGGCCCGCTGGGGGCGGGGAAGACCACGTTCACGCAGGGCCTCGGGGCGGGCCTGGGGGTGCGTGGGCCGGTCGCCTCGCCGACCTTCGTGATCGCCCGGGTCCACCCGAACCTGGGGGAGGGCCCGATGCTCGTGCACGTGGACGCCTACCGGCTCGCCGGCGGCTTCGACATCGACGACCTGGACCTGGAGACCGAGCTCGAGGACGCCGTGACCGTCGTCGAATGGGGCCGGGACCGGGTGGAGCATCTCGTGGACTCGTACCTGATGATCGAGCTGGAGCGTCCCGCGGAGGTCGTGGACGGCGGGGCCGACGACCCGGAGGAGCCGCGCACCCTGGCCGTGCACGCGGTGGGACCGCGCTGGGACGACGCCGCGGTCGCGGATCTGCGGGCTGATCTCGTGCGGGCCGCGGCCGGCGGGACGCCGGAGGAGGAGAGCTGATGCTGCTGGGGATCGACACGTCCGGGGCCGTGAGCGTCGCGCTCGCGCGCGGCGCAGGGGAGGGAGACGGCGGGACGGGGCAGGAGCTCCAGGTGCTCGCCGTGCGCAGCGACGAGCGCTCCCGCCATCATGACGAGGTGCTCCTGGGCCTCGTGGACGAGGTGCTCCTCGAGGCCGGGGCCGGACGTGGGGACGTGACCGGCATCGTCGCGGGGCGCGGACCGGGGCCCTTCACGGGTCTCCGGGTGGGGCTGGTGGTCGCCCGCACGATCGCCGCCGCGCTCGGAGTCCCCCTGCGCGGGGTGTGCTCGCTCGACGCCCTCGCCCTGCAGGCCGCGACCGCGCCGGGCGCGCCCGCGGGGAGCGCGGGGGAACCGCGTCGGATCGCGGTCGCGCTCGACGCACGCCGTCGCGAGGTCTACTGGGCGCTGTACGAGGCCGCGGCGGACGGCACGATCACGCGCCAGGACGGGCCGGCGGTGGACGCCCCGGCCACGGTGTCCGCCCGCCTGCGTGCGGCCGATGCGCTCGTGGGATCGGGCACCGACCTGTACCCGGAGCTGCTGCCGGCGACCACGCGGATCCCGCACGTCGATGCGGGCGCGCTGATCGCGGTCGCCGCTCAGCTCGAGGCCCGCGGCGAGGACCTCACGAGCACGGAGCCGATGTACCTGCGCGCTCCGGACGCCGCCAAGCCCTCCGTGCGCAAGAGCGCCCTGGGCCTCGGCGACCGTCCCGGCGGCCGATGACCGCAGGACCCGCGGACGCGGCAGCCGCCTCGCCGCCGCCGGGCGTGCGCCTGCGCCCGGCCGTCGGCGGGGACCTCGAGCAGATGGCGGCCGCGGAGCTCGCCCTGTTCCCGGGCGAGGCGTGGAGCCCCGCCCAGCTCGCGGAGGAGATCTCCCACCCCTCGCGCCGCTACGTCGTCGCGCTCGTCGAGCCGCCCTCGACCCCCGGCCCGCCCGCCCTGGTCCCCGCCGCGCCCGTGCTCATCGGCTACGCCGGCATCATGCTCGCCGGGGACACCGCCGATCTGCACACGATCGGCACCCTGCGCCCGGGGCAGGGGATCGGCCGGGCGCTGCTGGCGTGGTGCGAGGAGCAGGCCCGCGCCGGCGGTGCGCAGCGCATGCTGCTCGAGGTGCGCGAGGACAACCGGCGGGCCCGTGCCGTCTACGCCCGCGCCGGGTACGAGGAGATCGGCGTGCGGCGCGGGTACTACCGGATCGGCACCCGCAGCATCGACGCCATCCTCATGCGCCGAGAGCTCCGCGGCCCCGCGCCGGCATCGGCGTGACACCTGCCCGGTCCGGCCCTCATGCATGGGGGCCTGCTCCGGGCTCGTCCCGACGGGGATGCCGGGGCGGTGATCCCCGGGGCACGACGACGCGGTGGCCGGCCCCGCACCGCGTCGCTCAGAGGAAGGCGCGGACCTTCTGGAAGAGGTCGACCATGCGCCGGTCCAGGATCGAGGCGGCCACCCGGATGCCGACGACGATCGTGATGATCCCGGCGATCAGGGCGATCGCCCCGGCGAGGATCTGCAGCCCGAGCGAGCCGACCACCGCGCCCCAGATCCCCACGCCGATCGCCGGGATCTGCGGGATCCAGATCCCGATCATGCCCACGGCCATCGCGATCATGGCGTTCGAGGTCGAGGAGGACTTGTCCTTCATCGGGTTGGTGCCGGGCGGCGCCGTCGGATACGGCAGCAGCACCGAGATCAGCACCGACACGCCCAGCCCCGACAGCAGCAGCCCCAGGGTCCCCGGCAGCATCATGGCGATCAGCTCGCCACGGCCCAGGAGCAGCGGCACCGCGATCGAGGCGATCGCGATGAAGGGGACGGCGAAGAGCGCCAGCGCGATGACGCGACCGGCGAGGTTGGGGCGGGAGGGCAGCCCCGCGGTCATCGTGACCCAGCCGGAGGGCCCGTCGAAGCCGATCTCGTTCATGAGCGAGATCCCGCCCATCCCGGCGATCAGCAGCAGGCCCAGGATGCCCATGAAGGGCCCGGCCGGGCCCAGCATGCCCATCGCCACGAAGAACACGAGCATGAGGGGCATGACCGCGATCGCGGCGATGTACCGGGAGTCCCGGCGCCAGTAGCGCAGGGAGCGGCCGATGCTCGCGCCGAGGGCGTTCCTCGGGGCGAAGCGGGGCACGAGCGGCTTCTCCGCGGTGGTGCCCGAGGACGAGTCGCCGATCAGGGCGGAGGTCAGCGCGGCCCCCAGGGAGCTGCGCCACCACAGCCAGAGCCCGACGATGCTGGCGGCCCCGATCACCAGACGCACGAGCGCCGGGAGGTAGTCGCCCGAGGCCAGGTCCACCGGCACCGAGAACAGGGCGCCCAGCGGGGTCCACGACAGCACGCCCACCGCCTCGAGCAGCTTCCGCCCGATCACCTCGATGCTCGCCCCGTTGATGGACTGCGCGAACAGCGAGAAGCCGTAGAGACCGCCGATCAGGACGACCATGCCGAGGATCGAGCCGATCTCGCGGCCCCGTCGGGACGAGGCGCGGCCCGCGGAGTGGGCGAGGATCGCGCGTGGCAGCAGCACGCACAGCGCGATCCCGGCGAGGTTGGCAGGCACCAGCAGCACCAGGCCGAGCACGGTCGGGACCGCCCCGGCGCCGTGGAGGACCAGGAAGATCCCCTCGAAGACGCTGAACAGGAGGGCTGCGACGACGGTGAACAGGGTCGGCAGACTCAGCAGGGCGGCGAGGAACATGCCCGGCTGCAGCTCCCGAGGCGTGCGCGGGTAGATCGCGAAGGCGCGCGGATCCAGGGTGTCGTCGAGGCCGAAGGCGAAGACGGGCACGACGAGCCACAGCAGCGTCGCGAGGATGCCGACGCCCCGCACGACGGCGGCGAAGAGCCCGCCCTCCCCGTCGACGAAGACGAGGGCCACGAGGGCGAAGGTCATGCCGACCAGCCCGCCCAGGCCGTACAGGGAGCCGATGATGGTGCCGATCAGCTTGCCCACGTTCTTGCGGTAGGAGCGCTTCCACAGCGTCCACTTGAGCTTCAGCAGCCCGGCGACGAGAGTGCGCTGCTCGACCGTCCCGGCCCGGACGTGTCCGATCCGGGCGGCGTCGCGCTCCGCCCCGGTCAGGATTCCAGCCACGACAGGCTCCCCTCTGCGACCTGACCGCCGCCGACGAGATCCAGGAAGCGCTGGACGAGGCTGCCGCCCGCGCGGACCTGCTCGAGGGTGCCCTCGGCGAGGATCTGCCCGCCGGCGATGACCGCGACATGGGAGCACAGCTCCTCGACCAGCTCCATCACATGGCTGGACAGCACCACCGTGCCGCCGCCGGCGACGTAGGCGCGCAGGATCTGCCGGATGACCTGTCCGGAGACGGGATCCACCGCCTCCAGCGGCTCATCGAGCACGAGCACCTTCGGGGCGTGGATCAGCGCGCACGCCAGCAGGATCTTCTTCGTCATGCCGGCGGAGTAGTCCACGACCAGCTTGCCGTCCTCGCCCGCGAGGTCGAGGGCCGCGAGCAGGGACTCGATGCGCTCGGCGACGACATCGGCGTCCATCCCGCGGATGAGGCCCACATAGGTGAGCAGCTCCCGGCCGGTGAGCCGGTCGAAGGTGCGCAGCCCGTCGGCCAGCACCCCCAGCAGGGCCTTGGCCTCCGCCGGCGTGGACCACATGTCGACCCCCAGGATGTGGGAGGTGCCGGCATCGGGGCGCAGCAGGCCCGTCGCCATCGAGAGCGTGGTCGTCTTGCCGGCGCCGTTGGGCCCGACGATCCCGTAGAACGAGCCGCGCGGCACGTCCATCGAGATGCCGTGCACGACCTCGGTGCCGTCGAAGGACTTGGTCAGGCCGCGGATCGCGAGGGCGACCTGCTCGGGTGGCGGGACCGGCGCATCGGCGCGCACGGGCGCGGCCTGCGGCGGGATGGGCGGGCTCAGCGGGGCGGCGTCAGGGAGCGCCGCGGCGGCCGGGCCGGCGGCGGGGACGGGCTGCTCGGGAGAGGACATGCTTCGAAACTAGCAATCCCTCGGGGCCTGGGCGCCCGTCCGGAGGCGGTGACGATCGCCGACTTTGGTCGAGGACCTGCCCGGACGGCGCCTGCGGGACTGACGCGGACGGCCCGGCCCGACTAGAGTGCACCCCGTGACACCCGGCCGAAACTCCCGATCCGGCCCCTGTGAGGAGCTCCGATGATCAAACCCCGTGACCGTGGACGACCCGCGTCGCTGCCCCCGGAGGTCGAGGAGATCCCCATCGGGGTCCGGCGCCTCTCCGCCTGGTCCTGGCGGATCCTCGTCATCGTCGCCGCGCTCGTGGTCCTCATCAAGGCGGCCTCCTACGTGAGCAGCCTGATCCTCGCGGTGCTCGTGGCCGTGCTGCTCGCCGCGATGCTGACCCCGCTCGTGCGCCTGCTCACGCGCTACACGTTCCTGGGCCGCGCGGCGGCCAGCGGGGTCGCGCTGATCGGCCTGATCGTCGTGGTGATCGGGATGTTCACCCTCGCCGGGCGGCAGCTGATCACCCAGTGGGCGGACATCCAGGACAAGGCGGTCACCGGCTTCCAGACCGTGACGGACTGGGCGACGACGACCTTCAACATCGACGCCCCGATGCTGACGACGGCGCTCGACGAGCTGGTCGAGAAGCTCCAGGAGAACGCCACCACGCTGCTGAGCGGCGCCGTGTCGACCGTCGGGGTCGTCGGCAACCTCGTCACCGGCCTCGTGATCGCCCTGTTCACCCTGTTCTTCATGCTCGCGGGCGGATCGGAGATGTGGCGCTGGGCGGTGGGGCTGCTGCCCCCGGGCGCGCGTGTGCCCACCCATGAGGCGGTGCGGCGGGGATGGAAGGCCCTGTCGGCGTACGTGCGCACCCAGATCCTGGTCGCCGGCGTGGACGCGACCGGCATCGCGATCGGCATGATCGCGCTGGGCCTGGGGTCCTACGCGGTGCCGATCTGGCTGCTCGTGTTCCTGTTCTCCTTCATCCCGCTGGTGGGCGCGATCGTCTCCGGGGCGATCGCGGTGCTGCTGGTGCTGGTGCTCAAGAGCTGGGTGTTCGCGATCATCATGCTCGTGATCGTCCTGGCCGTGCAGCAGATCGAGGGCAACGTCCTGCAGCCCTTCCTCATGGGCAAGGCGGTGTCCCTGCACCCGGTCGCGGTGCTGCTGGGCGTCGCCGCGGGCGCGACCGTCGCCGGGATCCCCGGCGCCCTGTTCTCGATCCCGCTGCTCGCCTTCGTCAACGCCACCCTGCTGTACCTCACCGGCCGGGACCCGTCCCCGGATCTGGGCGCGGACACCGCGACCCAGGAGCATTTCCTCGCGATCGAGCGGACGGTGGCCGCGGCCCGGTCCGCCCGCCGGATCGCGCGACGCTGAGGACGTCCCCGGTCCGCGGGCGAGGTCCCGGGCATGGAGAAGGGTCCCGCACCAGGTGCGGGACCCTTCGTCCGTCCTGCGGGCCCGGAACCGGGCCGCGGGTTCAGCTCCGGTACGGCGTGGCCTTGAGGATCTCGATCTTCAAGGACTTCCCGTTGGGAGCCGTGTAGTCGATGGTCTGCCCGACGGAGGAGCCGTGGATCGCGGCGCCCAGCGGCGACTCGGAGGAGTAGACCTCGAGCTCCTCGCCGTCGGCGGCGATCTCGCGGTTGCCCAGCAGGAAGGTCCGCTCCCGGCCGGCCATCGAGATGGTCACGACCATGCCCGGTTCGACGACGCCGTCGTCCTCGGGGGAGGCGCCGACGACCGCGGTCTTGAGCAGCACCTTCAGCTCGTTGATGCGAGCCTCCATCTTGCCCTGCTCCTCGCGCGCGGCGTGGTAGCCGCCGTTCTCCTTGAGATCGCCCTCGTCACGAGCCGCGGCGATGCGCTCGGTGATCTCGGAGCGGCCCGGTCCCTCCAGATGGGCGAGCTCCTGCGAGAGGCGGTCGTAGGCGTCCTGGGTGAGCCAGGCGCCATTCGGCTGGCTGCTCATGGTGTCACTCCTCGGTTCATCGGGTGCGGGGACGCCGGGGAGGGCGTCCCCGACACAGGACACGGGGCACATGTGCGCATGCGCCCCGTGTGCGGGTAAAAGAAGTACCGGTCGTGTGACCGGTATCCGGACATCCTACACGCAGATGTCTGATCCCCCGCCGGGGGCGCCCGGTCAGCGTTCCGTGCAGCCCAGGGCCTCGCCGCTCACGGCCGGACCCTGCGTGGCGATCGTGACCGTGTGCGAGACCTGCCGGTCCGGGGACGCGGGGATCTCGACCTCGACGAAGCCGACCTGCGCCCGCCCCTCGTTGAGCGCCTGGACCGTGCAGGTCACGGCCGTGTCCGGTGCCTTCGTGACCAGGAACTGCACGGAGATGTGTCCGTCGTCCACGTGGCTGTAGGACGTCGTCTCCACCCGGACGGGCTGATCCGCGAAGCGCAGCCCGACGGCGACGACGACCGCCGCGAACACGGCGCCGCCGATGATCAGCAGGATGCGGGCGGTGCGCGGGGCGATGAGGGGCCCGCCGTACCGGGAGCGGAGGTGCTCGGGGACGTCGTTCATGCTCCCAGTGTCTCAGGGGGATCGGCGCATCCGCTGAGAGCATGCGGTCCACGGTCCACGGTCCACGGTCCACGGTCCACGGTCCACGGTCCACGGTCCACGGTCCCGGGCAGGAGCGGGGAGCCCGGGCCGGGTGTGCTCGGCGTCGGGCCGTCGCCCAGCGCTGCGGGGTACGCTTTCGCTCGCGGCCGCCGGACGGCGGCCGTCTCCGCTGTCCCCCGGAAGGTGCGCCGTGACCCAGCCTGTGACTCCTGCCGTCCACGACCTGCGCATGGTCGCGGTCCACGCGCATCCCGACGACGAGTCGAGCAAGGGTGCCGCGACGATGGCGCGCTACGTGCGCGAGGGCGTGCAGGTCACCGTCATCACCTGCACCGGAGGGGAGCGCGGCGACATCCTCAACCCGCGCATGCTCGAGGACCCCGAGGCGCTCGCGGATCTCCCCGCCGTGCGCCGCCGCGAGATGGCCCGGGCCCAGGAGATCCTGGGCGTGGACCATGAGTGGCTCGGTTTCGTCGACTCGGGTCTGCCGGAGGGGGATCCGCTGCCGGCGCTGCCCGAGGGCTCCTTCGCCACGATTCCGGTGCGCGAGGCCGCACGGCCTCTGGTGGAGGCGCTGCGCCGGCTGCGGCCGCACGTGCTGACCACGTACGACGAGAACGGCGGCTACCCGCACCCCGACCACATCCAGACCCACCGGGTCTCGCTGGCGGCGTACGAGCTCGCGGCGGACCCGGAGTTCGCCCCCGAGCTGGGCGAGCCCTGGCAGGTGCTGAAGGTCTACTACATCAACGGGTTCTCGAGGCAGAAGTTCGCCGCGGTCGCGCGGCACCTGCGGGCGCACCACCAGCCCAGCGAGGACATCGAGCAGATGCTCCTGCGCTTCGACGAGACCCGCGACCGGGCGCTGACCTCGTTCATCGACGTCTCCGACTACATGGAGCTGCGGGACGAGGCGCTGCGCGCGCACGCGACCCAGGTCGACCCGGAGGGGCTGTTCTTCTCCATCGACAACGAGATCCTGCGCGCGGCCTGGCCCACGGACGACTACGAGCTGCACAGCTCGCGCGTGCCCGTGACCCTGCCCGAGCACGACCTGTTCGCGGGCATCCGCTGAGCGGCACCGCCCGCGCGGTGCGGGGAACGCATCACCACAGACGACGGAACCATCGGACGCAGGGAGCATCGTGACGGATCTGAGCAGCATCGCCTTCGAGGTCGTCCTCGCAGGGCCGTCGGACGGCACGGATTTCAGCCCGGCCACGGTCTCGCCGGGCCTGCCGGGGTTCATCGCGATGTTCCTGCTGGCCGCCGCCCTGGTGGGCCTGGCCGTGGACATGACCCGTCGGATCCGGCGGCTGCAGGCGCAGGAGCGTGTCGCGGAGCGTCACCGCCTCGAGGCCGAGGAGCAGGAGCTCGCAGGCAGCGGCGAGCATGATGCCGATGCCGATGCCGATGCCGATGCCGATGCCGATGCCGATGCCGTGGTGTCGGACGAGGGCGACTCGGACGCCGGTCCCGGCTCCCGCTCTCCGGAGGATCCGCGAGCCTGATCGGCCCCGGGCCGCCGCGCTCCTCGGGGCGCGGTCCTCGCGGGTCAGATCACGGCGAGGGCCACGGCGATGAAGTGGCAGGTGAAGCCTGCGACGGTGAAGGCGTGGAAGATCTCGTGGAAGCCGAACCAGGTGGGGGAGGGGTCCGGGCGCTTGAAGCCGTAGACGAGCGCGCCCAGCGTGTAGCAGAGACCGCCGGCGATGATCAGCCAGGCGACGGCCCAGCCGCCGCCGGCGACGATCTGCGGCATGTAGAAGATCGCGACCCAGCCGAGCGCGACATAGGCGGGGACGTACAGCCAGCGCGGCGCGCCGGTCCAGAAGAGTCGGAACAGCACGCCGATCGCCGCCCCCGACCAGGCGATGATCAGCAGGGTCAGGGCGCTGCGGGGCTGCAGGTTCGCGACCGCGATCGGGGTGTAGGTGCCGGCGATGATCAGGAAGATGTTGGCGTGGTCGAAGCGGCGCAGCATGAGCGCGTGCTCGGGACGCCAGGTGCCGCGATGGTAGGTCGCGCTGATCCCGAACAGCAGCCCGGCGGTCGCGATGAAGACCATGCAGGCCAGCCGTGCGGCGAGCGTCTCCCCGAGGGCGACGAGCGTCAGCCCGGCCAGGAGCGCGGAGGGGAAGGCGATGAGGTGGATCATCCCGCGCAGCCGGGGCTTGGCCAGGGGCAGGGCGGCGCCGATGCCGCGCGGCATCGGCGAGGGCGTCGGGGCGGCCGCGGAGGCTGGCGCTGTGCTCATGACGGAAGCGTAACCTACGTTCCCGTAACTTACGCGACCGCGACCTGTGATGATCCGGTGTGGATCCCGCCCGAGGGGCCCGCGCGTCCCCCAGGCAGGTCCTCGTGCCCGATAATGGAAGGGCCGCCCGGAGCGGATGCCGCCGCGACCGCGGCGGGCCACCGGGAGGCGAAGGCATGACCAGCACGGGAACGAGCCCTCGGGAGGCGCGCATGGCGGACGACGGAGTGCTCTACCGCGTCTACGAGCGACGTCTCGCCCGCGAGCTGTCCACCCTCCCGCTGCCCCAGCATCTCGGCGTGATCGTCGACGGCAACCGGCGCTGGGCCAAGGCGTCCGGGGCGAGCACCGAGGAGGGCCATCGGCAGGGGGCCGCGAAGATCACCGAGTTCCTCACCTGGTGCGAGGAGCTGTCGATCCCGCTGGTCACCGTGTGGATGCTCTCCCATGACAACCTGCGCCGCCCCGCCGAGGAGCTCGAGGCGCTGTTCGGCATCATCACCGACACCCTCGGCGAGCTCGTCGACGCCGGCTACGAGGTCCGCCTCACCGGCAACGCCGACGTCCTCCCCGAGGAGGTCCGCGAGCAGATCCGGTGCCGCCAGGAGCGGGGACGGGTCACCCGCGAGCTCGCCGTCAACCTCGCCATCGGCTACGGCGGCCGCGAGGAGATCGTCGTCGCCGTGCAGGAGCTCGTGCGCGAGCTGGGGGCCCAGGGGCTCGAGCCCGATGCGATCGCCGAGCGGATCACGACCGAGGCCATCGGCGAGCACCTCTACACGCGCGGCCAGCCCGACCCGGACCTCATCATCCGCACCTCCGGCGAGCAACGCCTGTCCGGCTTCCTCATGTGGCAGTCGGTGCACTCCGAGTTCTGGTTCTGCGAGACCTACTGGCCCGGGTTCCGCCACGTCGACTTCCTCCGCGCGATCCGCGACTTCTGCAAGCGCGAGCGCCGCTTCGGTGCCTGAGCTCGCGCGCGCCGCGGAACGCGCGGTGACGATCCGATGAACGCGCCCGACCCGCCCCCGGACGTGGCCGGGATCACCCGCCGGTCGCGCTAGGGTCCAGTCAACAGCGCGAGAACCGGAGGCTCCCATGGACGAGACCACCACCGACCGCAGCACCCCGGAGGGTGCCGGCACCGGGTCCTCGCAGGAGGCGCCCGTCGTGCCGTCCCTGGCCGCAGGCTCCGCGCAGGCCGTGCTCCCGGACCTCGCCGCAGGGCCGATCACCCACGTGCTGGACACCTCGGTGCTGCTGTCGGACCCGCTGTCCCTGACCCGCTTCGCCGAGCATGACATCGTCCTGCCGATCGTCGTGGTCACCGAGCTCGAGGCCAAGCGCCAGCATCCCGACCTCGGCTACTTCGCGCGGCAGGCCCTGCGCATCCTCGACGACCTGCGGGAGCGTCACGGGAACCTGTCGGTGCCGCTCCCGATCGGCACCGCGGGCGGGCACATCCACGTGGAGCTCAACCACGGCTCCGCCGCCGCCCTGCCGGACGGCTTCCGCCTGGGGGACAACGACACGCGCATCCTCGCCGTGGCCAAGAACCTGCAGCTCGAAGGCCGGAACGTCGTGCTCGTCTCCAAGGACCTGCCGATGCGGATCAAGGCCTCCGCCTCCGGCATCCACGCCGAGGAGTACCGTGCCGAGCTCGCCCGCGACCGCGGGTACACGGGGCTGGTGACCGCCGCGCTCGACGACGAGGCCATGAGCGCCCTCTACGACGGCCAGGAGGTCGCGATCCCGGAGGTCGCGCATCAGCCCGTCCATACCGGCATCACGGTCACGAGCCCCCGCGGATCGGCACTCGGACGCGTGACCCGGGACGGAACGGTGCGACTGGTCCCCGGCGACCAGACCGTCTTCGGGGTAGCCGGGCGCTCCGCCGAGCAGCGCATCGCGATCGACCTGCTGCTGGACGACGCGATCGGCATCGTCTCCCTGGGCGGCCGGGCCGGCACCGGCAAGAGCGCCCTCGCCCTGTGCATGGGGCTCGAGGCCGTGCTCGAGCGCCGCACCCAGCGACGCATCATGGTGTTCCGTCCGCTGTACGCCGTGGGGGGCCAGGAGCTCGGCTACCTGCCCGGTGACCAGCAGGAGAAGATGGGGCCGTGGGGCCAGGCCGTGTTCGACACGCTCGGCTCGATGGTCTCCCAGAACGTGATCGACGAGGTCATCTCGCGCGGGATGCTCGAGGTCCTCCCGCTCACGCACATCCGCGGCCGCTCGCTCCACGACGCCTTCGTCATCGTCGACGAGGCGCAGTCCCTCGAGCGCAACGTCCTGCTGACCATGCTGTCGCGGATCGGTCAGAACTCGCGGGTCGTCCTCACCCATGACGTCGCCCAGCGGGACAACCTGCGGATCGGCCGCTACGACGGGATCGCCTCCGTCGTGGAGGCGCTGAAGTCCTATGAGCTCTTCGCCCACATCACCCTCCAGCGCTCCGAGCGCTCGAGGATCGCCGAGCTCGTCACCCGCGTGCTGGACGAGCCGCTGCCCTAGAGGGCCGTGCGCGGACCGGCTCGCCCGCATCCGGCGGCGCGAGGGAGCTCCGGCTCCCATCGGCCCGGCGCAGGATCTCGTCCTCCACCTCCCGGCCATGCGTTCCCGGCCGGATCACGATCCCGTCCCCGCACTCGAGATGGTGCTGGTCCATGCGGCGCGGTGTCTCCCTCCCGTGCAGGCCGCGGTGCTCCTCGAATCGGCGGTGCACCGAGGACAGATGGGCATCGAGGCCGCGCGGCCTCGTCGCCGGTATGACGAGGATCGGGACCGGGATCTGTACCTGCGCTCGCTCGGGTACCACGTCACGCGCCTGACCTGGGAGCAGGTGTCCCTCCGCTGGCCGCAGACGGAGCTGATGCTGCTGAGGATCCTGCGCCGGGGCGAGCATCGCCGTCGCCTGCCACCGTAGGGACGGCGGCCGTCGTGCTCGCGCCGGAGGGCAGCGCGAACGCGGACCGGAGCGGGTCCACCGATCGGGGGACCCGCATCCCGCCGATGGGACGGTCCGCGCCGCGCCGCGGGACGGAAGGATCCAGACATGTCGTTGATCACCGCACACGGGCTGACCAAGAGCTACGGGGACCGCCCCGTCCTGCGCGGCATCGATCTGGACGTCGAGGCCGGGACGATCCTCGGCATCGCCGGTCCCAACGGTGCCGGGAAGACCACGCTGGTCGAGTGTCTCGGCGGGGTGCGGGACCGCGACGGCGGAGCCGTCGCCGTCGCCGGTGTCGATCCGGCCCGACCGACCCGGCAGCTGCGACTCGACCTCGGGATCCAGCTCCAGCAGATCCGCGTCCCTCCGATGCTCCGCGCCCGCGAGGTGCTCGAGCTGTTCGCCTCCTTCTACCCCGACCCGCTTCCGCCGGACCAGCTGCTGGAGGAGTTCGATCTCGCAGACCAGGCGAAGCAGGCGTTCGGGAAGCTGTCCGGCGGGCAGCAGCAGCGGCTGTCGGTGTCGCTCGCACTCGTCGGCCGCCCGCGGATCGCGATCCTCGACGAGCTGACCACGGGGCTGGACCCGACGGCGCGACGACGCATCTGGGCGCAGCTGGAGAGGCGTCGCGCCGAGGGCATGACGATGCTGCTGGTCACGCATTCGATGGAGGAGGCGCAGCGGCTCTGCGACCGCATGGTCATCCTCCAGGACGGGCGGATCATCGCCGATGCAGCTCCGCAGGAGATCGTCAGCCGGGGCGGGGCCCAGAGGATCCGTTTCCAGGCGGACGTCGATGCGAGCATGCTGGGACGTCTCGAGACCTGCGAGGACGTGCGCCGGGTGGCGCGCGAGGGCGGCGGCCTCGTCGTCGAGGGCGGCGACGCCAGCCCGCAGGCCGTGCTCGCGATGCTGGATCGGATGGGCGTGCGGGCCCGATCCGTGAGCGTCGAGCGACCCAGCCTCGAAGACGCCTACCACCAGCTGACCACCGGCCCGGAGCGGGCGGACGCGGGCATCCCCAGGGAGGAGATCTCATGACCACCAGCGCGCTCGGCGCCCTCGTCCGTGCCGAGACCCGTCAGCTCCGCCGTTCGCCGGCCGCGCTGATCTTCGCGATCGGCCTGCCCCTGCTGGCGATCATCGTCATGGCGCTCATCCCCGGTGCCCGGGCGCCTCGTGAAGCATTCGGCGGGCTGAGCGTGATCGAGGCGTTCACGGCCCCGATCATCATGGTGTCGGTGACCGTGATCTGCGTGATGTCGATGCCGCAGACGATCGGCACGCATCGGGAGTCCGGATTCCTCCGACGGCTGCGGACCACCCCTGTCCCACCCGCGACGGTGCTCGCGGCGAGCCTGGTCGTCCATGCGGTGCTGGCACTGGCGATGCCCTGCGCGGTCCTCGCGGTCACGCTTCTCGCCGGCGGCCGCGCGCCTGCGCACCCGGTGCTGCTGGCGGGGACGATCGTTCTGATGAGCATCACCTTCCTGGCGATCGGTGCCGTGCTGTGCGCGGTCATCCCGAACGTGCGCGTGCTGTCCGGGGCAGGGAACGTCGTCGCGATCCTCATGTGGTTCAGCGCCGGCTTATGGATCCCGAGGGCCGTGATGCCCGACTGGGCGCGGACCCTCACGGATCTCACCCCCGGCGGCGCCTCCGCGGAGCTGCTGAACACCGCGATGGCCGGTGGACAGGGAGACTGGCTGGACCTGCTGGTGTGCCTGGCCTGGACGGTGCTCGCGCTCGCCGTCGCGGTGCGCTCCTTCCGCTGGGAGTGAGGGGAGCGGATGCGTCGCGCGGATCGGCGCGTCCGGGCCCCGCTGCTCCGGCAGCCGCCCGCTGTCACCGCGCTGCCGGGCCTTTCCTGCGGGGGACCCCCGTGGCATGCTTCCGCGCATGGTCATCTACGACGGTCCCCAGGACCTGCGACGCGCCGTGCTCATCGACGTCGATCTCTCCGGGGCACGGCTGGTGCGCACGAACCTCGCCGGCGCCACGATGCGAGGAGCGGACGTGACCGGCACGGAGATCGACTCTCCCTGGCTGCTGGAGGACGAGGGCGCCACCCTCGTGATCAACGGCGTGGACGTCGTCCCCTACCTGCAGGCGGAGCTCGATCGTCGCTGGCCGGGGCGTGCGCTGCGGCATGCCGAGGACCCCGAGGGCCTGCGCGAGGCGTGGACCGCGCTCGAGGCCACATGGCGGCGGACGATCGACCAGGCGCTGGCGATGCCGGACGGGAGCGTCGATGCCAAGGTCGACGGGGAATGGTCCTTCTCCCAGACGCTGCGCCACCTCGTCATGGCGATCGACACGTGGCTGGGGCGTGCCGTCCTGCGCCGCGAGGACGCCCTCCACCCCATCGGCCAGCCGCATGCGGACTACGAGGCCGACGGGTACGACATGTCCGTGTTCGCCCCGGGCATCCCCGACATCGGCGCCGTGCTCGCCGTTCTCGACGAGAAGTTCACGATGGTCCGGTCCTTCCTCGCCGAGGCGACCGCGGACGTGCTCGAGGCACCGCGTCGCAGCCCCTGGGACCCCCGGCGCGAGGTCAGCGTGCGCTCCTGCCTCCACGTGATCCTCAACGAGGGATGGGAGCACCATCGCTACGCCGTCCGCGATCTCGAGGAGCTCGCACAGAGCTGACGGCCGGGCGAGGGGCCGGATCCGTCGCGGTGCGGAGTCGGGGCTCCGCGTGCCTGGGCGGAGTCAGGCCTGGTCGGCGCCGAGGTACAGGAGCACGGCGAGGACGCGGCGATTGACCTCCCCGCCGGCGGGGATCGAGAGCTTCGAGAAGATCGTGTTGATGTGCTTCTCGACGCCGCTGCGGCTGATGTAGAGGCGTTGGGCGATCGAGCCGTTGGACAGCCCCTGTGCCAGATGCGCGAGAACGTCCCGCTCGCGGTCCGTGAGCGCCGCGAGCCGGGGATCGGGGCCGGTCCCCGCGGCGAGGAGCTGGCGGATGACCTCGGGGTCGAAGGCGGTGCCGCCGGCGGCGACCGCCTCGATCGCGTCGAGGAAGCGGCGGATGTCGGAGACCCGGTCCTTGAGCAGGTACCCCACGCCGCCGGAGCCGTCCAGCAGCTCGCGGGCGTAGCGGCGCTCGACCACCTGGGACAGCAGCAGCACGGCGGTCCCGGGGTGATCGCGGCGGATCCGCAGGGCCGCGTGCACCCCCTCGTCCACGAAGTCCGGAGGCATGCGCACGTCGATGATCGCGAGATCCGGGGCGTGCCGGGCGACGGCGTGCAGCAGCTCGGTCGCGTTCGAGGTGCCCTCGACGATCTCGTGGTCCTCGAGGGTGAGGAGCTGGGCGATCCCTTCACGCAGCAGGAGGGAGTCCTCGGCGAGCACTATGCGCATGGGAAGCGTGCCTCCACGATCGTCGGGCCTCCGTCCGGGCTGGTCACGTGTATGGTCCCACCGCGCGCCGCGACGCGGGAGCGGATTCCGCTCAGGCCCTGCCCGCCCGGATCCGCGCCGCCTCGGCCGTCATCGAGGACCTGGATGCCCAGCGTGCCTGGATCGCGGGTCAGCCGGATCTCCAGGCGTGTCGCCCCGGAATGCTTGAGCGCATTGGAGACGGCTTCGCTCGCCACATAGAAGGCGGCTGTCTCCGTGGCGAGGTCAGCGCGGAGCGGGGAGCGAGGACCCGTGACGGTGCCCGGGAGGGAGCCGGGCCGCGGGTCGAGGTGCAGGGCCGTCGGGAGCGTGGTGCGGTCGCGCAGCGCCTCGAGGGCGGCGTCGAGGCCGTCGCGGGCGAGCATCGCCGGATGCAGGCGCCAGGACACCTCTCGCAGATCATCGAGGATCGCCTGGACCTCGTCCCGGGCCCGGGTCTGCAGGGCATCGCGTTCCGAGCCGGGCTCGGTGCGATCGGCTCGGGCCAGGAGAAGGGAGAGGGCGACGACCCGCTGCTGGACGCCGTCGTGGAGATCGCGCTCGATACGCCGCCGTTCGTCGTCCACCGCCGCGACGACGTCGTCCAACGTGGTGGACAGAGAACGCACCTGGCGCTCCAGATCATCGGCCCGAGGCCGGGAGAGAGCGGCGCGCGCCCGACGGGACAGCCAGCAGGTCCCGACGAGGCCGGACATCGCGAGGAACAGGAGCACCAGCCCGGGAGGGCCGAGCCAGAGGACGGATGTCCAGGTCACGGCGCCGGCCGGGGCGTCGAACACCGCGACGGGACCGCCGGTGGCGGCGCCGATCACCATGCTCGCGCAGGTGACGAGGCCCAGGGCGATCAGCACCCAGATCGCTGCGGCGAGGATGCCGATCGCGAGCTGGACCGTGAGGAACACGGCGGGGCTCCGCAGCGGGCGCGACGGCCCTGCGCCCGGTCCATCGGCCCCGGTATGGAGGCGGTCGACAGCAGCGACCGCGAGACGGGCGGGACTGCCGCTGACCGGAAGAGCCAGCAGTGCGACGACCAGGAGGGGGACCAGGGCGGCGACCGCCACGGCCTCGACGGCGCAGCGCAGCGTCTGGCGTGCGAGGTGCGGTGCTGTCATGACAGGCCCGGGCCTCCTCGTGGTCGGGGTGCTCATCGTGCAGCTCGCGCCCGCAGGCCCTGGCGGATCCGGATCGCGAGGAACCCGGCGAGAGCGGTCGTGCAGACCAGGATGACCAGCTTCTGCAGGATGTCAGCGTACTGCTCGACCAGATGCCAGTTCTCGCCGAGTCCGTAGCCGGCCAGCACGAACACGGTGTTCCAGATCCCGCTGCCGATCGTGGTGAGCACCGTGAACCGCATCAGAGACATCCTCTGCACACCCGCCGGGACAGAGATGAGACTGCGGAACAGCGGGACCATCCGTCCCAGCAGAACCGCCTTTCCTCCGTGGCGGGCGAACCACGCCTCGGCACGTTCGACGTCAGAGACACGGACGAGGGGAAGCCGGTCGGCGATGCGCTTGAGACGCTCTGCTCCGAACCAGACGCCGAGCCCGTACAGGGCGAGCGCCCCGAGCACGGATCCGACGGTGGTCCATACGAGCGCCTCGAGCAGGCTGAAGCCACCGCGGCTGGCGGTGAAGCCCGCGAGGGGAAGGATGATCTCGCTGGGCAGGGGCGGGAAGAGGTTCTCCAGGGCGATGGCGATGCCGGCGCCCGGCGCGCCGAGGGTCTCCATGAGGTCGACCGCCCAGGCAGCGACGGTGTCCAGGGGCAGGGGTGTCGGTGTCATGGCATCGACGCTAGAGGCGCGGACGGCGTGATCCACTCCTGCTGGCCACCCGACCAGGTGCGGAGAACCGCAGTGCTCCGCGTGGTCCGAGGGCTCGGGACGCATCTGCGCACGTGATCGCAGACGGCGATCGCGTGCGCGGATGCGTCCCGTCGAGCCCCGGGCTCAGGCCTTCGGCGCCGTCATGGAGAGGACGTCCAGGGCCGCGTCGAGCTGCTCCTCGGTGAGCTCGCCGCGCTCGACGAAGCCGAGGGCGATCACGGCCTCGCGCACGGAGATGCGCTCGGCGACCGCGTGCTTGGCGATCTTCGCAGCGGACTCGTAGCCGATCAGCTTGTTCAGCGGAGTGACGATCGAGGGGGAGGCCTCCGCGTAGAAGCGGGCCTTCTCCTCGTTGGCGACGAGGCCGTCGACGGTCTTGTCCGCGAGCACGCGGGAGGCGTTGGCGAGCAGGCGGATCGACTCGAGCAGGCTCGTGCCCATCAGCGGGATCTGCACGTTGAGCTCGAAGGAGCCCTGCGCGCCGCCCCAGGCGATCGCCGCATCGTTGCCGATGATCCGCGCGCACACCATGAGCACGGCCTCGGGGATCACGGGGTTCACCTTGCCGGGCATGATCGAGGAGCCGGGCTGCAGGTCCGGGATCGCGATCTCGCCCAGGCCGGTGTTGGGACCGGAGCCCATCCAGCGCAGGTCGTTGTTGATCTTCGTCAGGGACACGGCGATGGTGCGCAGCGCCCCGGACATCTCGACCAGACCGTCGCGGGCGGACTGCGCCTCGAAGTGGTTGCGGGCCTCGGTCAGGGGCAGCTGCGTCTGCTCGGCGAGGTTCGCGATGACCTTCTGCGGGAAGCCGGCCGGCGTGTTGATGCCGGTGCCGACGGCGGTGCCGCCCTGGGGGACCTCCGCGGTGCGGGGCAGGGCCGCCTCGACGCGCTCGATGCCGTAGCGGATCGCGGCCGCGTAGCCGCCGAACTCCTGGCCGAGGGTCACGGGCGTGGCGTCCATGAGGTGGGTGCGCCCGGATTTCACGACGCCCTTCCACGCCTCCGCCTTCGCCTCGAGGGAGACGGCGAGGTGGTCCAGGGCCGGCAGCAGCTGCTGCACCACACCTGCGGTGACGGCCACGTGCACCGAGGTCGGGAACACGTCGTTGCTGGACTGCGAGCAGTTCACATGGTCGTTGGGATGGACCTCGAGGCCGGAGGCGCTGCTCGCGAGCGTCGCGAGGACCTCGTTCATGTTCATGTTCGAGCTGGTGCCGGAGCCGGTCTGGTACGTGTCCACAGGGAAGTGGGCGTCGTGGGCGCCGGAGATGACCTCGTCGGCGGCGGCGACGATCGCGTCGGCGATCGCGCCGTCGAGCACCCCCAGGTCCTTGTTGGCGCGGGCGGCGGCCTTCTTCACCTCGGCGAGGGCATGGATGTGGGCGGGCTCGAGGCCCTGCCCGGAGATCGGGAAGTTCTCCACGGCGCGCTGCGTCTGGGCGCGGTACAGCGCGGTCGCGGGGACCCGCACCTCGCCCATCGTGTCGTGCTCGATGCGGTACTCGACCTGGGGGTTCGTATCGGTCATGTGGATTCTCTTCCTCTCCGACCCTGCCGCGGCGGCAGCGTCCTTCGGGTGTGCGTCCGCTGCGCCCGTGCAGCGGGATCGGGGCCGTGAGGCCGATGGGGGATGGTCAGGCGCCGTCGATCTCGTGAGCCCACGGCGGGTTCGCGCCGGGGCGGGAGACGGTGACGGCGGCGAGGCGGGCGGCGCGGGCGAGGACCGTGCGCAGCTGCTCGGCCCCGATCGCGTGCAGGCCCTCCCTCTGGACGGCGCCCAGCAGCCCGGCGGTGCCGAGGGCGTCGAGGAGACCGGCGGAGAAGGTGTCCCCGGCGCCGACGGTGTCGGCGACCTCGACCTTCACGGGGTCCACGGCGATGCGCCCGGCCGCGGCGAAGCCGACTGCGCCTTCGCCGCCGCGGGTGAGGACGGTGATGGCGGGGCCCAGCTCGCGCCATGAGGCGACGACGTCCTCGACATCGTCGGTCCCGTACAGCCAGGCGACGTCCTCGTCCGAGGTCTTCACGACGTCGGCGCGGGCGATGATCGCCTCGATCGCGGGACGGGTCTGGGCCGCCGATCCCATGAGGGAGGGGCGCGCGTTGGGGTCGTAGCTGATGGTCGCGGTGGGGCGGTAGCGCTCGAGCACGGAGGCGACGGTCGCGGCACCGGGGGAGAGGACCGCGGCGATCGACGAGGTGTGCAGGGCGTCGACATGCTCGGGCAGCCCGGTCTCGCGCGGAGCCCAGGCGATGTCGAACTGGTACGTGGCAGTGCCCTCCGCGTCGATCATGGCCAGGGCGGTGGAGGTCGGCTCGGGGCCGATGCTCCCCCCGGTCAGCTGCACCCGGGACTCCTCGACGTGGCGGCGGATCTGCTCGCCGCGGGCATCCTGACCGATCATGGTCAGCAGGTGGGAGGAGTGTCCGAGCCGTCCCAGGGCGACGGCCACGTTCAGCGGCGAACCTCCCGGGTACTCGGTGCTGTCGCCGTCGGCGCGGGTCACGATGTCCGTCAGGGCTTCGCCGACGGTGAGGTATGTCGCGGTCACCGCTCGATCATCCCAGTTTTCGCGGCTCGGGGCGAACGCGCGAGACAATGGGGTCATGAGCTCGACGCCCTCGCCTTCCCCGTCCCCGGGTCCCGCGCCGCTCGAGTCGGCCGATGCGCCCGCCGCCGAGCAGGGGGCGCGGGTCCCGTCGGAGCAGCCGGCGCCGAAGTCGCCGTACGGGCGGATGACGAAGAAGGACACCTCGGTCCGCAACATCGCCTGGGCGCTCGCCGTGATCATGGGCTTCGTCGTGGTGCTGGCGCTGCTGTTCTTCGGGGTCGGGAACGATCCCGACCGCAGCATCCCGGAGACCTCGCAGCTGAACGTCGCCGAGAGCGCCGAGCGCGCCGCGGCGCTGGCGCCGTTCCCGGTGGTCGAGCCCGAGCTCGGGGAGCAGTGGACGCCGCGGTATGCACAGTTCAGCGACGGCGCTTCGCCCCGCTGGGAGCTGCGGTACAGCTCGCCGAGCGGGAAGCTCGTCACCGTGATAGAGACCGAGCAGGTCGAGGCGCCGCTGTTGTCCGCCGTGCTGCCCGGGGCGGTCGTGGAGGGAGAGCTGAGCATCGAGGGGGTGGCGTGCCAGCAGCTGCGCGGCAGCGGCGCGGAGGCCGCCGGGACGTCGGCGCTCAGCTGTGAGACCCCGGAGTGGGCGATTCTCGTCCATGGGGACACCGATCCGGCCGAGCTCGAGACCGTGGCGCGTGCCGCGATCCTCTCCGCCCGATCCTGACCACCGGGCCCGCAGGTGCGGAATGCGACCTGCTGGCCCTTGGCGAGCTCACCGGACTCGAGCCCCGGGCCCGCCTGGGCGGGAGGGCCAGCCGCCTGCGCGGGATGGGGACCCGCGCCCGGGATCAGCCGTCCTGCTCGCGTGCGGCCATCGCCACGTCGAGGCGCTCGCGAGCGCCGTCGAGCCACTGCTGGCAGCGGCGGGCGAGCAGCTCCCCGCGCTCCCAGAGGGCGATCGACTCCTCGAGCCCACCCTGCCCCGACTCGAGGCGACGCACCACGTCGACCAGCTGGTCGCGTGCCCCTTCGTAGCTGAGCGCGGCCATGTCCTCGGGCAGCGGCGGATCCTGCTCGGGGGTGGCGGTGTCGGTGGGGCGGGTGCTCATGCGTCCTCCTGCGGGGTGCTCGAGTCGGTGACGGGCGGCGTGTACGGGTCCTCGGTGGTGCGGCGCACCCCGAACCTGCCGCCGGCGACGCGGACGGACAGGGCCTGCCCGACGTCCGTGTGCTCGGGGGAGCGGATGACGGCGCCGTCCGCGTCCTGGACGACGGCGTAGCCGCGCTCGAGGGTCGCCAGCGGGCTGAGCGCCCGGACCTGGCGGGTGTAGTGGGCGACCTCGTCCTGCGCCCGGTCCAGCCGGGAGCCGATGATCGTGCGCGCGAGCGCGATCCGGCCGCGGACCTCGTCCTGGCGGCCCACGAGGATGCTCGCGGGCTGGTCGAGGACGGGCCGCGAGCGGGTCGCGTCGAGCCATTCCTGCTCCCGCTCGATCCGCCCGCGGATCGCGGTGCGCAGCCGGGAGCGCTGCAGGGCGAGCTGATCGTGCTCGGCTTGGATGTCGGGGACCACGCGCTTGGCGGCGTCCGTCGGCGTGGAGGCGCGGACGTCGGCGACGAGGTCGATCAGAGGGGTGTCGACCTCGTGGCCGATCGCGGAGACGATCGGTGTGGAGGCCGCGGCGACCAAGCGGACGAGCTGTTCGTCGGAGAAGGGGAGGAGATCCTCGAGGGAGCCGCCGCCGCGGGAGACGATGATGACGTCGATGTCGTTGACGGCGTCGAGCTCTCGCAGGGCCGCGGAGACCTCCCGCACCGCGCGGTCGCCCTGCACCGCGACCTCCCGGATCTCGAAGGAGGCCGCAGGCCAGCGCCGGGTGGCGTTGACGACGACGTCCCGCTCCGCAGCGGAGGCGCGTCCGCAGATCAGGCCGATGCGGCGTGGCAGGAACGGCAGGGGCTTCTTGCGGGAGGCGTCGAACAGGCCTTCGGCGTGCAGGACCTTCTTCAGGTGCTCGAGGCGGGCCAGCAGCTCGCCGAGGCCTACGGGACGGATCTCATTGGCCTCGAGCTGGAGGCTGCCTCGCTTGGTCCAGAAGGTGGGCTTGGCGTGGATGACCACGCGCGCGCCGGGGACCAGGTCGATGTTGAGCGCGCGCAGCACGTGCTCGCGGATCGGCACCGAGAAGGACATGTCGACCTCGACGTCCCGCAGGGTCATGAAGGCGAGGCCGCTGCCGGGGCGCCGGTTCAGCTGGACCATCTCGCCCTCGACCCAGATCGGGGACATGCGGGCGACGTACTCGCCGACCTTGACGGAGAGCTGCCGCAGGGGCCACGGATTCTCCGGGGTCGTCTGCGCGGCCGTCGCGGCCAGCGGGGGGCGGGTCTCCTGCGTCATGGCTCCACTCTGGCACGGGGAGGGGACAGGCGGAGCATCGGACAGGCGCGGGGTGGGCGAAGAGGACCGGGGGAGGATGAGCCTTCGTCGCGGGCGCCGTCCTGGCGGCCGGGATCGGAGCGAGACACGATCATCCCGCCTGGGCATCCGGCTCGGACTGCTGCCCGGACGTGGGGCGGGTGCCCTGTGCGAGGTCCGCGATCTCCGCCTCGTCCAGGGTCCGGGAGCGCCGGGTCAGCTGGTCGACGTCCTCGATGCGCCCGGCCGTCAGCTTCATCTGCTCGAAGCGACGCGCGGTGACCAGGACCCGGGACTGCAGCGAGCCGACGGTGTCGTTGAAGGAGGCGACGGATGCGTCGAGCGAGCGGCCCAGCTTGCTGAGGTGCGAGGTCATCGTGCCCAGCCGGTGGTGGAGCTCCCGCCCGGTGTCGAGGACGGCGCGGGCGTCCCGGTTCAGGGCGTCGGTGCGCCAGGTGTGCGCGACCGTGCGCAGCAGCGCGACGAGCGTGGCCGGGGAGGCGACGACGACGTCCCGGCTGAAGGCGTGCTCGAGCAGGCCCGGATCGGATTCGAGGGCCGCGGCGAGCACCCCGTCGCTGGGAACGAACAGGACCGTGAATTCGGGGGTGTCGCCGAGCCCGGCCCAGTACGCCTTCTTCCCCAGCACGTCCACGTGGTGGCGCAGCGCCTTCGCGTGGGCCTGCCGGCGGGAGGCCGCACGCCGGGGGTCGGTCTCCTCGACGGCATCGAGGTAGGCGTCCATCGGCGCCTTCGCATCGACCACCACATGCCGGTCCCCGGACAGGTGGACCACGAGGTCCGGGCGCTGGGCGGCGTCGCCGGAGGCGCGCTGGCCCGCGAGCTGCTCGGTGAAGTCGACGTGCTCGATCATGCCTGCCGCCTCCACGATGCGCCGCAGCTGTACCTCGCCCCATCTGCCGCGGGAGGTGGGGGCGCGCAGCGCCGCGGTGAGCGCGCTCGTGCCCTGCCCCAGCTCCGCCGCGCGACGTGCGAGGTCCTGCAGATGCTGCTGCAGAGCGCCATCCGCGGTGACCCGCGCGTGCTCGGTGCGATGCAGGGAGCGCTCGAGCTGGCCGAGCGACTCGACGATGGGGGAGAGCGTTCGCTGCAGATCCGCCTCGCGGGCGGCATCGGCCGCATCACGGCGGGCGGCGTCGCGGGCGAAGCGCTCATCGGCCAGATCCAGGAGCTGGTCCGCAGCACGGGGCTCGTCACCGGCGGCCGCCGGACGGTGGCGCTGCACGAGCGCGGCGCCCGTCACGCCGAGGGCGAGGCCGACGAGGAGACCGATCAGGAGGGCGAGCGTGGGGTCCATGTGACCAGCACACCACGGGGCCCCGACAGACGAGCGGAGGTGAGGGAGGCGAACGTGCGCAGAGCCTCCCCGCAACGGAGGGACGGGAGCCGGGCGGGCCCGTAGAATCGGGTCCCGTGGCTCTTACTATCGGAATCGTCGGACTGCCCAACGTCGGCAAGTCCACCCTCTTCAACGCCCTGACCCGCGCCGAGGTCCTCGCCGCGAACTATCCGTTCGCGACCATCGACCCCAACGTCGGCGTCGTGCCGCTGCCGGACCCGCGTCTCGCGCAGCTCGCCGGCGTGTTCGGCAGCGAGAAGCTGGTGCCCGCGACCGTGTCGTTCGTCGACATCGCCGGCATCGTCAAGGGCGCGAGCGAGGGCGAGGGCCTGGGCAACAAGTTCCTCGCCAACATCCGCGAGGCCGATGCGATCTGCCAGGTCACCCGCGCCTTCTCCGATCCCGACGTCATGCGCGTGGCCGGCAGCGAGACGCCGGCCGGGGACATGGACACCATCGCCACCGAGCTGATCCTCGCCGACCTCCAGACCCTCGAGAACGCGCGGCCCCGCGTCGAGAAGGAGGTCAAGCGCAAGACCATGGAGGCTTCGGTCCTGCAGGCGATGGACGCCGCGACCGCTCTGCTCGAGACCGGGAAGACCCTGTTCCAGGGGGCGAAGGCCGCGGGCATCGACGTCGAGGAGCTGCGCGAGCTGCACCTCATGACCGCCAAGCCCTTCATCTACGTGTTCAACACCGATGAGGACGGTCTCGCCGACGAGGCCATGCAGCAGCAGCTGCGCGAGGCCGTGGCCCCGGCCGAGGCGATCTTCCTGGACGCCAAGTTCGAGTCCGAGCTGATCGAGCTCGACGCGGAGGAGGCCAAGGAGATGCTCGAGTCCACCGGGCAGGATGAGCCGGGCCTAGACAAGCTGGCCCGCGTCGGCTTCGACACCCTGGGCCTGCAGACCTACCTCACCGCCGGCCCCAAGGAGTCCCGCGCCTGGACCATCCCCAAGGGCGCGACCGCCCCGCAGGCCGCCGGCGTCATCCACACCGACTTCGAGCGCGGCTTCATCAAGGCGGAGATCGTCTCCTTCGACCAGCTCCTCGAGGCCGGCTCCATGGCCGAGGCCAAGGCCAAGGGCTGGGTCCGCATGGAGGGCAAGGAGTACGTCATGGCTGATGGGGATGTGGTGGAGTTCCGCTTCAACGTATAGATTCACTCGTCCGCCGGTCTAGCCTGGGTGACTTCATCGATAGATGTTCAGCGAGCTCGACTGGGTGGCAGGCGGTGGATCACTCGATGGCGTGAGAAGCGTTCGGGCCGATATGATCGGTGCATGGACTGGATAAGCCTTGTAGTACCCGTGTCGGCACTCGCCGGAGCTTTGCTCGGCGGATACCTTACGCAACTTACTGGAGGTTGGGTCGCGGAGCGACGTGAAGATCGTCGACTTCTAAGAGAGGCGCGTGCGGCTTTGGAGCGCTGGGTCGCGACCCGTACTGGCCCTCTCGGACTGGGGTATCCAGGAATATCTGCGGACGACATGGCTCCAATCGAAAAGCGGTCTCGGGAAGAGTTCTTTTCTCGACATTTTCAAGCAACATACGAAGCAAAGGCGGCCCTCGGTTCGGTGCGTCGGTTCGACGAAAGAATTGGACGGGTGCTCGATCAGGAGCGCTGGGACTTGCCCATCGAAAGTGTCGGCGAGCTCCGCGAAGCGCTAACGCAAGCTGAGCGGCGGGCGAAGCTCACTCAGCGGGAGACGAAAGCTTTGCTTGTCGATCCGCATGCTCGATAGGGGCTTAACCGGACTGGAGTGGAGCAATGTGAGACGGCCTGACCGATACCGCCATGCAGCAGCAGCTGCGGGAGGCCGTTGCCCTGGCCGAGGTGATCTTCCTGGACGCCAAGTTCGAGTCCGAGCTGATCGAGCTCGACGCGGAGGAGGCCAAGGAGATGCTCGAGTCCACCGGCCAGGACGAGCCGGGCCTGGACAAGCTGGCCCGCGTCGGGTTCGACACCTTGGGCCTGCAGACCTATCTCACCGCCGGCCCCAAGGAGTCCCGCGCCTGGACCATCCCCAAGGGCGCGACTGCCCCGCAGGCCGCCGGTGTCATCCACACCGACTTCGAGCGCGGCTTCATCAAGGCGGAGATCGTCTCCTTCGACCAGCTCCTCGAGGCCGGGTCCATGGCCGAGGCCAAGGCCAAGTGCTGGGCCCGTAAGTAGGGCAATTCAGAGTTGCTTGTCAGAGGCGCGCTTCCACTTCCCGCCTTTATCCAGGGAGAGTGTGTATGCGTCCAGCATCTGCTGAATCTCGTGGAAGCCGCCGTCTCGTCGGTAGGGGGTGAGGAGTTCTTTCTCCTTGCCCGTCAGGCAGATAGCGAGGAGACGAACGATCATCTGATTTACCTCGCTCACCACATGAGACTCGTCGTGCTGGGGGAAGTCGCCGCGATCGAAGTGCTTCACGTCGTTGTAGTTGTTGGCTACGGCCCGAGCGAGGCTGACCCGGTCAGCAATGGGATCCGGCCAATGAGCGTCGAGCACGTCAAGGCAACGGAAGGCGTAGGTAGCCGTAGTCGGCTTCGGATTTCGGGCCCTGCTCCATGTTTCTCGCTCTCCTGGTCGCTCCCCGATAATTACACCGGCGGCCTCGATGCTCATCGACGTCGAGACGATGATATCCTCAAGAAAGCTCGCAGGATTTCCCAGAGCGCCGGCGCTAGGCAAGATGAATCGCTTCCAGGTCTCGTAGTTCTCCGACCAGGCTTCGAGTCCCTCGGACCCAATCTGGGCCATGTGTGCAAGGGGGCGCCCGAGCTTCTTCGGGGTGGGGACCTCATTGCGGCGCTCTCGGTAGCTGTAACTGCTTACAACTTCGATCTCCGGGCGCTTACTTGTGCTTGTCGCGAAGAGTTCATCGCGCAGGTTGTGTTCCCGGAAAGACAGTGGGAGGCCGAACAAAAAGACCATCAGGTTTGCGACCTTGCGCTGCTCGATGAGATGGTCCAAGAAGGGCATTTGACCCGAGTCGGAAGAACTCTCAATAAATGCATTGTCCTGCAGGGAAATGAGGCGGTTGTAGCCGTCCTCGCTGGTCGAGTACCGCCATCCTGCTCGGATGGCCATTGTCACCTCGCCCTGTCGCCATGTCAGTCCATCGTTTTGCTGGATGTGCATTTCGACAGAGCGGACCTTGTTGGCCTCATTGAGACCGTTCTTCTGCTCTACACACGACAGCCTCGACCACTCATTCAAGCCATCCAGTCGGCTACGAAGTTCCTCTATGACCAGCGGGGGTTCGAGCGGGCCAGGACGCACACCGAATGCTGTGACCGTCGGCCGTAGGGTGCCAACAGATGTTCGACTTCCGTCCCACGTCTCAGTTTGCCCACTCCACACGACGTCAAAGAGCGAAATGGTCCCATCTCGGGTGGCGAAGAGCATGTTAGATGGCGGCGATTGATCCCGGAACCACGTGAGGACGTGGTTGAACTGCTCGATGCTCGGATCAGGCAGGTAGGGGACTTCGACCGTTATCCCTCGCTCCTGCGTCATCAGAATGGTGGCCCCAACGTAGGGGGTTCCATCGACGCCGTCGATAAGCAAGCCGCTGAGGCTGTCACCAAACTCGAGTCGCTTCATTTGCATGGACCGATTGTCGCACAAGTGTCTGACGCTCGAGCTGTCTCGAGCAGTTTCCGCGACAAGTGCTGCTTGGTGCATCAGGCTCGTTGAGGTGCAGCAACGAGGGCAAGAACAGGAACGACGCTACTGGCTCGTCCGCATTTGGGCCCCGCATAGTGGTGTAGCGCGGTGGCCCCGTGATCGTCCCGGACGAGGACGCGGCCACCGTGTGATCCTTCGAGTGAACCTCTAACAGCACTCTCGATCGGAGTCACCACGATGACCGCTCCTCATACTGTCGACCCTCAGAGCCTCCTCGGCGAAGCCCTGGCCGAAGCGTCCCCCGATCTGATGCGGACCCTGCTGCAGAAGATCATCAACGAGCTGCTGTCCGCGGATGCCGACCAGGTCGCCGGCGCGGAGTACGGGCGGCCCAGCAGCGACCGCGTCGCCCAGCGCAACGGCTACCGCCACCGCGACCTCGATACCCGCGTGGGCACCATCGACGTCGCCATCCCCAAGCTCCGCACCGGCACTTACCTCCCCGAGTGGCTGCTCGAGCGGCGCAAGGGTGCCGAGTCCGCTCTGATCACCGTGGTCGCCGACTGCTACCTCGCCGGCGTCTCCACCCGCCGCATGGACAAACTAGTCAAGACCCTCGGCATCAACAGCCTGTCGAAGTCGCAGTTCAGCAGGGTGGCGGAGTCGTTGGACGAGCACGTCGAGCAGTTCCGTCACCGCCTCCTGGACCAGGCGGGCCCTTTCACGTTCGTCGCCGCCGACGCACTGACGATGAAGGTCCGCGAGGGCGGACGCGTGATCAACGCGGTCGTGCTGCTGGCCACCGGCGTCAACGGGGACGGGCACCGGGGAGTCCTCGGCATGCGCGTGGCCACGTCCGAGACCGGTGCGGCGTGGAACAGCTTCTTCGCCGACCTCGTCGCCCGGGGTCTGGGCGGGGTGCGTCTGGTGACCTCCGATGCGCATGCGGGACTGGTCGAGGCGATCGCCGCGCACCTGCCTGGCGCGTCCTGGCAGCGGTGCCGCACCCACTATGCCGTGAATCTGATGAGCATCTGCCCCAAGATCATGTGGCCAGCGGTCAAGGCGATGCTCCACAGCGTCTATGACCAGCCCGACGCAGCGGCCGTCCAGGCCAGTTCGACCGGCTGCTGGACTACGTCAGTGAGAAGCTCCCGGCGGTGGCCGAGCACCTCGATGCAGCCCGAGCGGACCTGCTGGCGTTCACGACGTTTCCCAAGGGCGTGTGGGTGCAGATCTGGTCGAACAACCCCACCGAGCGGTTGAACAAGGAGATCCGCCGCCGCACCGATTCCGTAGGCATCTTTCCCAACCGCGACGCGATCGTCCGCCTCGTCGGCGCGGTCCTGGCCGAGCAGACAGACGAATGGGCCGAGGGACGCCGCTACCTCGGCCTCGACGTCCTCAACCGCTGCCGCCTCACCCTCGCCCCCAGCAGCGTCCCCGAGAGTGAGGCGAGCCCCCAGGCCCTTCCCGCCCTGACCGCCTGACCCCTCAACCAGACCGAAGGACTGCTACACCACTACCAGGGACTTGACCTCTAGATGAGACGCGGGTCTGTTTTCTTTCTACCCCGGGTACAGGGGATGTCGAGTTGGCTTAGTGTCGCCACCAGCTAGGCCGACCGATCATGCCCGGATGCCATGGTCGGGGCTGCGGCACGTGTATAGCTTGCGGCTCGGTCTTTCGGTACGCAGCGCCGTAGTCCGTGTGGGGTGCGGAAGGATCCCAGCCCTCCATGTATGGACGGAGATCCTCAGCGGAAGGCTCTGCGTCGAAAACGTCGTCGTCTAGGCGGGCCAGGTTCTTGACCGGATCGATCTCGTCCGCGCGATCTCGTGCCCATTGCAGCCACTGCTGCAGTCTTGGGCGATCTACGAGCAACTGCTGGTCGACGGCGTCAGATTGGAGCTGTTCCGCGAACGCGCGCAGCTCTCTCGCTTCCTGCCAAGCTGTGAACGCGCGAGTAAAGGTGGTCTCGCGCAGCTCGAGCATGGCCTTGTCGCGGGCTCGACTGCGCACCTCCTGCCAGGTCCGCAACTCCTCAGCCTTCTGACGCTCGAACTCCAGGCTGGCCTGCTCCCGGCGTCGCTCGTCGCGCTCGCGGGCATCCCTGTCGTCGTCGACGCCCTTCTTGATCGCGCGAGCTATCTGCCGGACTTGTTGCTCGAGCGAATTGCGCTTCGTATCCGAGAACTCGTCGACGTTATTCCTGCACCAGGAGTTGCCGCGACTGTCCGGTTTCGTCATGTGCGAACCCTCGCGGTTCACGCGAAGTAGCAGGCGGCCGGAGCGAACGTGATCGACTTCCGGGATCTGCTTCCAGGGCGCGCGCCGGAGCTCCCGCTGTTCCTGGGGTGTCATTTCGTGTGGGACCTCATCGTGGATCTCCGTCAAGAAGACGTCTCGGCGTTTGCTGCCGACTTGGAGAAACAATTTGGGGGTCTTCAACTTGACGTTGGCTCCAAGCTTCAGGTCCTCGGCGCGAAGTCGCTCGGCGAGGTCGAGCAGAAAGTCGGTCGCGCGAGACCGCAGGCTTTCACTCAGCTCATCTAGGATCGAAGATGTCTCCAGCGCTGTCTGCAACGCCCCGAGGTCCGTCGTGACCTTCCTTGTCGTCAGCCGGATGCGGTTCCAGTCCGTCTCGTCGGCGGAGGAGCCGGTGACGAGCGTGATGACGATGTCGCCGGTGTTGCGGCCAGTGAAGCGCAACTCCTGTCCGACGGGCACGAGGTGGCGGGACCTACAGGCGTGTAGGGCTCGGCGGTAGCTCGCGCGTGTCTTCTCGTCTGGATCGGCTACGGTGATCGTGCCCTCTTCCTGAAGGCGCTCGATCAGTGCCCTTGCGATCTCCAGCATCGCGGGGTCGCTGTCATGGGTGCGAGGATCTGGTGCCTCCACAGCGCTGGCCTGGACGCGGGAAGAGTTCGGAGGGTATGTGCCGTGTTCGAGGTAGTAGCCGCCAGCCTCGGTGGTCGAGGCTGACCAGGTCCTCGCGTGTCCCTTGATCGTCACCAACCCTCTGGACTTCAACGCAGCGGCGCTGCTCTTGTACGAAAAATCTTCCTCGGGCCACCTGCCCGCAGGGCATCCTTCTGCGATCCACTTCAGGACGTGGAG
Organism: Brachybacterium hainanense; assembly: GCF_042434575.1. Classification (NCBI taxonomy): domain Bacteria; kingdom Bacillati; phylum Actinomycetota; class Actinomycetes; order Micrococcales; family Dermabacteraceae; genus Brachybacterium; species Brachybacterium hainanense. Next base: position 142,409 of record NZ_JBHLSV010000003.1, on the reverse strand, counting down.
CTGACGATCGTTCAGAGGGCTCTTCATGATCTGAGCGTAGTGCGAAGGGCCGACACCACCAGCCTCCTGTGGGGTTGCGGAGCTCGTCAGTGCGGCGGCGCTTCCCTGGTGACGCGCTGCTCGTGGCATCCTCCCTGCTATGCGCGCCGGTCCGGGTGCCACGGAGATGGTGGCCGGGTGGGCGGTGACGATCAGTTGGTCGGAGCCGAGGAGGTGGGACTTGAAGTCTTCGCGTTAGGTCGACGATCGCCCCCTGACCCCAGACTGCCCTACGTGCTGGGACGTGGTGGAGTTCCGCTTCAGCGTCAGAGGATCATCCCTGACACGTCGCGGGCGTGCCCACGGTGCCGGTGGCGTTCCGTCGTCGCGGAGAGGGGAGGAGCGACCTGGCGATGTCCAGATCGGTAGTGTGGTGGCATGGATCAGAATCTTGTGACGTGGCTTCAAATCCCGGCGGACGATGTCGATGGGGTCTGGCACTTCTACGGTCGCGTCTTCGGTTGGTCGGCGCAGGCGACGTACGCGAATGAATCGCGACCCGGGGCGATCTACGGTGAGGTGGTTCCGCGCACGGAGGATCTTCGGGAACCGCGGCCGGTGATCCGAGTCTCGGACATCGATGCCACGCTGGCGCAGGTGGAGGCCGAAGGCGGGTCGATCGTCGCGGGGCGGAAGGAGATACCGGAGATCGCGATGGTCTTCGCAGTGTTCGCTGATCCGGCGGGGAACCTGATCAACGTGGTCGGAGACATGTGATAGTCCACCGCTCGGCTGAGGGTGCATGTGATCGGCCTCGGCAGCGTTCTGGCGCGGGCAGGCCCTGTGGGGGCTCAGCACCTGGGCCACGGCGTGACTCGCGGAGGCATTCGGTGGGCAGCTGATCTCAGGTGCGGCGACGTGGTGGAGTCCCGCATCACCGTGTGATCGTTCCTCCGGCTCCCGGCGGGTCTCCGAGGTCATCCTCGGCTATCGCTCCCGATGCCTGCCGCTGCCGCTTCCGTCGGCGTCCCGCCGCACGCTTCCCTCATGGCTCGCGCGCGCGAGGGTGGAGCTCCCGCGCTCCTCTTCGGTCCAGATGCCCGCGGAAGCCGCCGCAGAGACCCGAGGAGCACGCCGCTCACGAGGAGTACCCCGCCGAGCAGTTCCTGCCATGCCGCCGCCTGCCCGAGCATGATCCATGCGGCGGCGATCCCGACGACCGGGACGAGCAGCGAGAACGGCGCGACCGAGCCGGCAGGGTGGCGCGCCATGAGCCAGGACCAGACTCCGGACCCGGCGATCGTCCCGATGAGCACGGTGTAGGCGAGCCCGGAGAGCGCAAGGGCGCCGGTCGGGGTGGCGAGGGTGGAGAAGGAGCTCATGATGGCGTCTGGGCCTTCGACGATGAGGGACAGGGCGAGCATCGGAAGCGGCGGGACGACCGACATCCACAGCGTGAGGCGCAGCGGCTGGGTGGTTCGAGCCTGTCGATTGCAGATGTTGCCGATCGCCCACCCGAACGCGCCGGCCACGGTGAGCAGGAACGGGAGGATCGCGGCCGCCTCCGCCCGGTACGCGCCGACAGTCGCCAGACCCGCCACCGCGACCAGGATGCCGATGAGCTGCGGACGGCTCAGCCGCTCGCGGAGGAGCGTCGCACCGAGCAGGACGGTGAAGGGAGCGGAGGTCTGGAGCACGAGGGATGCGAGTCCGGCCGGCATCCCGATCGCCATGCCCCAGTAGAGGAACAGGAACTGGAGGGTGCCGAATCCCAGGCCGTATCCGATGAGCCATCTCCACTCCACATCCGGGCGCGGGACGAGAAGGAGCGTCGGGATCGCGATGAGAGCGAAGCGGAACGCCACGAGGAAGTACGGCGGGAACTGTGCGAGGGAGGCGTCGATCGCGAGGAAGTTGAAGCCCCACATGATGGCGACGGAGGCCGCGAGGAGTCGGTGTGTCATCGGCATGGCTCGATCGTGGTCCGTACGTCGCTGAAGCACAATCGAGAAGTTCTGCATCGGTGCTGTAGGGTGCCTTCATGGATCCGAGGCACCTCGAACTCCTGCGGCAGTTCGCCGAACATGGCAGCGTCACGGCGGTCGCGGAGGCCACGCACCGCACTCCCTCGGCCGTCTCCCAGCAGTTCCGCACCGCCGAGCGCGCCTTCGGGGCTCGACTCCTCGAGCCCGCGGGCCGCGGGCTGCGCCTCACCCCGGCCGGCGAGGTTCTCGCCGCCGGCGGCGAGCAGGTGGCCGTCGCGGTCGAGCAGGTCCGGGCGCAGTGGGACTCCTTTCGCTCCGGTCCGCGCGGAACGGTGACGGTCGCGGCGCTCGCGAGCGCCGCGACGTTCCTCTACGCCTCCCTGCTGAAGCGCTTCTCCGGCACGGGAGTCGAGCTCGTCCTCCACGATGTCGACGTCGCGGAGGAGTCCTACGCCGAGCTCACCCGCGAGTTCGACATCGTGATCGGGCACAGCCTCTCGGGTCCGAGCCCTGCGGGCTCCGATGGCCTGCGCCTCCTGCCGCTCGTCCGGGAACCTCTCGACATCGCGATGGCGCCGGACCATCGGCTCGCCGCTCTCACGGCGGTGACCCCGGAGGACGTCGCGGAGGAGACCTGGATCGGCGTCCCCGAGGGCTACCCGTTCGACACGGTGCTCCGATCGCTCGCGCTCGCGGTCGGACAGGACCTCCATGTCGTCCAGAGGCTGCGGGACAACCGACTCATCGAATCGCTCGTCGGCACCAGCGACCATCTGGCCCTGCTGCCGCGGTTCACGACGCCGACGACCGGGCAGGTCGTGCTGCGACCTCTCGCGGGCGTGGAGGCGAGACGGTTCGTCACGGTCCTGAGCCAGCCGCATCGTGCCGAGCGCTTGGCCGTCCGCGCTGTCCTCGAGGCGCTCGGGGGCGTCGCGAGGGACGTCGCCTCCCCGCGGTGACGACCGTCCCGTCGAGGTATCGGGCGCAGCGCGCCCACGCCAGCACTCGATCTTCCGGCCGGGGGGGAAGGAACGGGTACGCGGCCAGCACCGCCAGCGCGGGGACGACGACCACGAATCGGGCCCAGCGGGTCGGGGTCCACCAGCTGGTCGGCGTGTTCACCGTCTCGACGGTCATGACGTGAACGCGCGTCTCCCGTCCAGGACCTGCGATCCCTCTGCAGGGGCCGGGGGCTCGTGGCCTCGGGGCCGCCCAGATGCGCCACAGGCGTCCTCCTCCCGGCGCCGGCAGCGATCGGTGCAAGATCGCTCCTATCCTGCGTCGTCGGGCCAGCCGTCGAACAGGATGTCGTCCAGCTCCTCAGGATCATGGGTGTTGTGACGGAACCGGATCGGGCCACCCTTCCGACGGCCGAGCCGTTCGCCCTCGACATGGAGCCGCCGCCGCAGCACGGCCCCGTCCGACAGCACCGCGCTGATCCGCAGATCCCACCAGGTCGCGTCGTCACCGCTGCCGGGATGCTCGATCGCTCGATCCACGGTGCCCGTCGTCAGCCGCCCGTCGGCGAAGCAGGCCTGCTGCCGTCGCGTCGTCGAGAGCAGGGACGCGATCGTGCCGCCGAACACGATGGCCGCCGTCACACCCCAGACCCACCAGTGCAGCCAGGAGCGGTCGACGTCGCCGACGCTCGACCAGACGGCCACGGCGATCGAGGCGAACGGAGCCAGGCAGAGCAGCGCGATGCCCGCGAGCATCGCGACCATGCTGATGCTCTCGATCTTCGACCAGCGCCTGATGCGCCTGCGCACCTCCGGGGTGCGCGCCGCGGCCATCCACTCCCGGGTCTGCTCGTCGGTCGCGACCAGACCGAGGAGGGAGATGTTCTTCATGATCCTCATCGCGCCCTCCGCTCATCCCTCCGACGCAGCGTCGCCCGGATCCTCCGCAGCTTCGCCGGAACAGGCACCGGCGTGACGAGGACGTCGCCGCCCTCCGCGCGAGGCTCGGTGATGAGCAGCCACTGGTGCTCCACCGGCTCGCCTGCCGTCTGCGGGAGGGGCATGTGCAGGATGTAGTAGCCGCCCTTCGCCGCAGCGCCGAACAGATCCTCCGACGAGATGGGTCCCGATCCGGGCGGCGCGCTGTTCTCGAGGAGCCACTGCTCGAAGGCCTCGTGGATCCGCGCGGCGTGCCCGTCGTCCAGCCGGTGGTCCAGCGCGATGTGGGTCGCCCAGGCGCCGCCCTCGCCGTCGTCATAGCTCACCGAGGCGCGGTGGATCGAGTGGGCGACGCTGCGCTCATGGATCCACCGGTTCTCCCTGCTCAGGTCCCTCCAGACGCTCAGGCGCAGAGCCAGCACGCAGACCGACACGAGCAGCCAGATCCCCACCGCGATCCAGATGAGCCAGACGAACCACACAGGCCACGCGTGCACGGTCTCGCCGAAGAACGAGGCGTTCCCTCCCCGGCCGGTCGGGTCCGTGACCGCTTGCTGGACGAGGAAGCCGAGCGCCGTGATCGGCAGCAGCACCCAGACGACCGGTGCGGTCACGAGCGTGGTGCGGCGGAAGTCCTCGCTGCCCGCCCACGCGGCGACTTCTTCGACCGATTCCGCACGGGGTGCGGGGCCGGGGCGGGAGATGCCGGGCACGGGGCCGGCGGTCACGCGCTCCCAGATCCCGGCACCGCTGCCCGTCATGGTCTGCATATCGGCTCACCTCCCAGCCGTCACGCTCGGCGAGGACGGCCGCGGTCAGGCCTCGACGGCTCCGTCGTCATGCCCGTGCCCCTGGCGCTCCGCGCCGACCGGGAACGCAGCAGGACCGAGCTGACCAGGGCGGCTGGTGCGACGATCAGGAGCATGGCGCCGATCCCGATCACCTGCGGAGCGGGCTCGTACTCGGTGCCTGCAGGAGACGACCGAACGCTCAGGCCCGCGCGTCCCAGGAGCAGCCCGGCGCCGACGCACCCCGCCCAGGACCCGAGCGTCCCCAGCAGGAGCGGCCACGGGGGAATGGTCCGACGCCCGGTCCGGGCGGAGCTCGCGCCCGTCCACCCGGCCAGCAGCGCGCAGAGGACGGCGGCCGGGAACAGCCATGGGGTCCCGAGCAGATCACGCCCCGGGAAGGCGACCAGCACGAAGGGGATCGCGAACATCATCGCCCCCGAGGCGCACCAGAGCAGCGCTCTCAGGGGCCGTGTCCAGCTCGCGCGGCGGACGACGACGTGGGTGGTGTTCCTGATGCTCATCTCGGGATCTCCGATGCTCGGCGGTCCTGCCGCGGGCTGCGGGAGCCCCAGGACGGCGATGCCGCCCAGGGCGCCTCAGGACGATGCGGACGTCGCGGGCCTGTAGGTCAGGGCCAGGTTCCCCTTCGGGAAGGACTTCACGTCGATCAGCGTCAACCTGGTGAGCTCGGTGAACAGCGGGCTTCCGCTGCCGTGGGCGAAAGGGCCGACCAGCAGGTGGTATTCGTCGACCAGGTCTTCGCGGACGAGCGCCTGGGCGAACCGGACGCCGCCGTGCGCGAGGATCGGGCCGCCGTCCTCGGCCTTCAGCCGGGCGATCTCGGTGGCCAGGTCCCCTGAGCAGACGGTGGTCCTCGGCCACGGCGTGTCGATCGGCGAGCGGGAGAAGACGACCTTGGGGATGGAGTTCATCGCGTCGGCCTCGGGGCCCGTCTGGAACGGCCAGTGTCCGGCCATGTCGCGGTAGGTGCGGGAGCCCATCGCGTGCACTCCGGCCGAGCCGAGCACGGCGGCCATGTGCGCGATGAACTCCTCGTCCTCGTCGTACTCGACGAAGACGTCGTCGCGCACCCCCGGCGGAGCCGCGGCGTATCCGTCGAGGGACAGGCTGTGGCGGAGGATGAGCGGACGCATGAGGACTCCCAGCGGTGGAGCGCCCCGGCCTCGTGGGGGCGATGATCTCACCGTACTCGTCCTGTCGCCGTCCCGCGTGCTCGAGGGCGCGCATCCGTGCGGCGACGGGGCGAGCGCCGCACGACAGCTTGATCGCCCCTTCTCGTCTCGGTCAGGGGACGACGTCCGTGGCGCGGGGCCCGCGGAATCTGGCCTTCTTGGCGCGGTTGCCGCAGTGGTTCATCGAGCACCAGCGCCGATTCCGTGCGCGGCTGGTGTCGACGTAGAGGCCGCCGCAGTCCGGGTTCTCGCAGGCCTTGATGCGATCGCGGTCCTCGCTCCCGAACACGGTGATCGCGTGCTGGGCGATCAGTCCGAGCGCTGCGCCGGTCGTGTCCGTCGAGCGGGTGCGCCAGGCCAGGCCGGATGCGGTGAGCTCGGGGAAGGTCTCGCCCTCGGAGGCGAGCCGGTTGATGAGCTCGACGTCCTCGGGCCGCGGATCCGTGACTCCTCGGGTCCCGCTTCCCGCCAGCGCCGTGCCGGTGCGATGGATCGCCTCGCGGAGACGGTGCGCCAGGGCGAGATGAGGCGGCGCCGCCGGATCCGGGCCGAGGCGCAGACCGGTGGCCTCCAGCCAGTCGTCGAGGCGGGCGGGGGTGGGGAGCCGTTCCACCGGGCTGCCGTAGCGGTCGCTGACGGTCGCGGTGAACCGGAACGCCAGGTGCTCGTTGTCCAGCCGGAACGCCGGCTGTGCGGCCGCCGCTCCCGGCTCCGGTGACGCAGGAGAACTCATGGAACCAGTCTAGTTGGTTCTTCTGCCGCGCAGCAGGTAGCCTGGAACCGGTTCAAGTGGTTCCATATGGAGGAGTGAAGGTCATGACGGATGTGACGGTGGTCGGCACCGGGGCGATGGGATCCGCGATCGCGGAGAACCTCGTCGCGGCGGGGTACGAGGTGGCGGCATGGAGCCGGGATGCGTCCCGCCTCGTGCCGCTGGCGGGGGCAGGGGTGGTCGCCCTGGAGCGCCCTCGCGGGATCTTCGGCTCACCGGTGGTGTTCTCGGTGCTGGCCGATGACGCGGCGATGCGCGAGGTGTTCCTCGACTCCGGACTGCTCCAGGAGGCCCCGGCTGGAGCGGTGCACGTGAACCTCGCGACGATCAGCCCGGCGCTGGCGGAAGAGGCCGTGGCCATGCATGCCGAGCACGGCATCGGCTATGTGGCCGCGCCGATGTTCGGCGGGGTGCCGGTCGCCAGGGCCGGCAAACTCACCATCGTCGCCGCCGGCGATCCGGCCTCGGTCGAGCGGGTGCGCCCGATGCTGGAGGCGATCAGCACCCGCGTATGGCCGGTCGGCGCGGCGCCCCGGCAGGCGAACGTCGTCAAGGTCGCCGGCCAGGTTCTCATCGCCTCGGCGATCCAGTCGATGTCCGAGGCGGTGAGCATCGCCGAACGCGGCGGCGTCGACGCCGACACCGTGGTGGAGCTGTTCACCTCCACCATCACGCCCGGTCCGGTGTACACGAACTACGGCGGGCTCATCGCCGCGCAGCGGTACCAGCCGGCCGGGTTCACGCCGGTGCTGGGGCGGAAGGACGTGGACCTGGCGCGTGCGCAGGCGGCGTCGACCGGGCTGCGCCTGCCCCTCGGCGACCTGCTCTCCGCGCTGCTGACCGAGGCGATCGAGATCGGGCACGACCGTGACGACTGGGCCGCGCTCGCGGATGCTCAGCGCCACCGCGAGCTCCGCGAGGAGGCCCGGTGACGGCGGCGACCGAGGCGCAGGCGCAGACCCGGCGCGTCGATCGCGGCGGCTTCCCCTGGGTCGCGCTGCTCGCCCTCGCCGCGGCCGGGTTCCTCGCGATCTTCACCGAGACCATCCCCGCAGGGCTCCTCCCGCAGCTCTCGGCCGGTCTGGGCATCTCCGAGTCCGCGGCCGGCCAGCTGGTCACCCTCTACGCGATCGGCTCCGTGCTCGCGGCGATCCCGCTGGTGGCTGCCACACGGCGGGCGAGCCGCAAGAAGGTGCTGCTGGTCGCTGTGCTGACGCTGCTGGTGTTCAACACGGTCACCGCGCTCGCGCCCTGGTACGCGCTCATCCTCGTCGCCCGGTTCGTCGCCGGTGCGGCAGCGGCGCTGGTGTGGGGCGTCCTCGCCGGCTGCGCCCGCCGCCTCGTCCCGCCCGCGCTGCAGGGACGGGCGCTCACGGTCACGGGGATCGGGCAGCCCATCGCGCTCGCCGCGGGCGTGCCGCTCGGCGCGCTCGCGGGCTCGCTGGTGGACTGGCGGTGGGTGTTCGCGGCGATCTCCGTGGCCGCCGCGCTCCTGGCCGCCTGGATCGCCGTCGCCGTGCCCGACATCCCCGGGCAGGCGTCCTCGGACCACATGCCGCTGCGCGGCGTGATCCTGCTTCCCGGCATCCGCGCGGTGCTGTTGGTCGCGCTCGTCTGGGTACTCGCGCACAACATCCTCTACACCTACATCGCCCCGCTGCTCGAACCCACCGGACTGCGCCTCGACATCGGGCTCGCGATCTTCGGCATCGCCTCCTTCCTCGGGATCACCGCCACGGGTGTGGTGATCGATCGAGCTCTGCGGGGAACAGTCCTCGCCGTCCTCGTGCTCATGGGGGCGGCGGGGCTCGCCCTGGCGCACCCCGCCCTCGGCGCGCTGGGCATCGCGGGCGCGGTCGCGATCTGGGGGGCCGGCTTCGGCGGCGCACCCGCTCTGCTGCAGACGGCGCTGGCAGATCGCGCAGGAGAGCACACCGATGCCGCCCAGTCGGTGTTCGTCACCGTCTTCAACGCCGCCGTCGCGGGAGGAGGCCTCGTCGGCGGACTCGTCCTCACAGCCCAGGCGCCGGTCGCGGCCCTGGCGTGGACCGCCGTCGGTCTCGTCGCCGTGGCGATCCTGGCGGTCGTCTGCGGGAGGCGAGCATTCCCGCCGGGACGCCGAGGAGCGTGATCGAGATCGTCCGTCGAGGTCCTCCGCCGGATGCCGCTCACCGCCGGCGATGCGAGCCGCCGCCTCAGTCCCGGTGCAGGAGGTGCCGTGTGCTCGCGTGGAAGAGCTCGGGGCTGAGGTCGAGATCCGTGTCGATCGTCGTGGGAGCCCACGCCTCCGTCGAGCTGTCCGCGCGCAGGACGGCATCGGCGAGGAAGTCCGCGATGACCTCCAGCACGGGTGGTTCGCAGGTAGGGCAGGAATTGACCTCGTACACCACGTATTCGCCGGTCGTGAGATTCTCGCCGACGTCGATCCCTCCGATGAGAGTGCCGGCGGCCCGTGATGCGCGCGCGGCGATATCGGCCAGTCCCGGGGAGAGGGGGCACATCGCGATGGACCCGCCGGACGCGACGTTGGTGACCCATGCGCCATCGGGTGCGTAGCGGTACATCGCGAAGACCGGATGATGGTTCACCGTGTAGACGCGGATATCGCGACCCGGATTGTCGATCCACAGCAGCAGCTCCTCGAGCATCCAGCCGACGACGAGATCCGGTTCGAGGGTCTCTCCGCGGACCGTGAAGCTGATTCCTGCGGGGCCCAGATGCGTGACCAGATCGAAGGGATGCACGCGGATGATCTCGACCCCTCGCCTGCGGACCTCGGGGAAGAGCACGTCATGGTCCTCGTCGTCCCGCGCGTCGCCCAGGATCACGATCAGGGGCAGGTCAGGGGGGGGCTCCGCCGCGGACCCGCGGTGATCGAGGTGGACATGGCAGGGACCCTTCACCGGGGGGAGCCCTCTGCTGGACCATTCGCGACGCTCCCGCTCTGCGACCAATATGGCAAGGGAAGAAATATATCGGGCGCCGATGGAAAGAGCCGGTTCCTCAGTATTCCTCGGCATGACGGGTCTTCGCCGTGTCATTTTCCGGCGCAGGCTGCCGCGGGGCGCGCCGACCGCCCCTCCCAGCTCTGCATTCTCACCGCGGGCGGACCCGCCGTGACGCTCCGCGCGCCGCCCGACGACGATCCGCGCGAACTCCCGACGGTCACGCCTCCGCGAACACGCCCAGCCGGTTCCCGCTCGGATCGGTGAACTCGAACCGTCGACCGCCCGGGAAGGCGTAGGGGCCCGCGACGATGGTGCCTCCGGCGTCCGTCACCGCGGTGACGGTGGCGTCGAGGTCGGTCGAGAAGAGCAGTACCAGCGGCCCGTCCGCGGACGGGGCCGCGAAGGTGCTCAAGCCGCCGATCTCGCCGTCGCCGTCCGCCGCGCGGATCCCCGCGTACTCGGGCCCGTAGTCGTGGAACTCCCACCCGAAGGCGGCGGCGTAGAAGGCGCGGGCGGCCTCGAGGTCGGTGACGCCGAACTCGATGTAGCTGATGGCGTGGTGCACGGGCTGGGGCATGCTGACCTCCGAGGTAGGCGTGCGTGTCGCGAGCGTAGCAGCGTCCTCCGGGCGCGGGCGGCGCGGGCATCGGCTGCTCGATCCCGTGACTCGCACGGTCCGTCTCGCGCGTCGCCGTGGCCCGTCTCCTGCCCGTCCCTCAGCCGACGAACGTGATCGCGTTGCCGTCAGGGTCGCGCACGATGAAGTCCGTCCCGCCCCACGCCTGCTTGGTCAGCTTCTGCACGATCTCGACATCGGCGGCCAGGTACTCCGAGTAGAGGTCACGGACGTTCGGGGCGTCGACGAACGCCATGATGAGCCCGTTCCGCTCGGCTGCACCTGGCGCGAACACCGGTTCGTGGACGAGCTTCAGGTGGAGAGCCGCGCCGTCGCGCGACACCGATCCGTAGAACGGGGGACTGCCGTGCAGGAAGTCGATGCGGAAGCCGAGCATGCCCCGGTAGAAGGTCGCCGCGGCATCGACATCGGCGACGAAGAGCACCGGGGTGGCGCGAGCGAGGGCAGTGCTCCCGGCGCTCGGGTCCACCCTGCTGGGCCGGGCGGCCTCGGTGCTCGCTCGGAGCGAGGCCCCATCGGGGAAGCCCGCCTCGAGCGCGATGATCTCCTGGGCCTCGGCGAGGGGGAACGGCAGCGCGAGCGCGTCGCGATCGGTCAGCGCGCGATAGCGCGCGAGCTGCCGGATGCGACCGCCGATCGAGAAGTTCCCGTCGCGGTGCCAGCGGACGAGCAGCTTCGCCTGCTTCCTGTAGGTGTCGAGCGTGGGCATGACGAGGTCCTCTTCGTCGGTGAAGTAGGTGGGCCTCGCCCTTTCGGCGTGCTGCGCCGCTGCGCCCTACGACCGGGTGTGCACCCGCGCCAGGGGCTCAGAGGCTAGCACAGGCGGGGTTCCGCGGCGCCGGCCGGCGCCGGCCACACCATCGTCAGCTGATGTGCCCGGCCGCCTCCCGTGAGCCGCAGCCCGGGTACGGCGGAGGCGGTGCCATGGGGCACGAAGCCGCTGCGGGCGAAGAACCGGGCGGCGCGCTCGTTCTCCACGAGGGTCTGCAGGTAGGCGCCCGCCGCTCCCGCCTCGCGCACGTGCGTCTGGAAGGCCTCCATGAGCTCCTGGGCGATCGGTGCCGCGAGATCGCCCGGGCCATGCGGTCGTCCTCGCTGGGTACCACGCCGTGTCCGAGCGACCCCGCGAGGTACCCGACGAGCGCGCCGTCCGCGACGGCGACATCGTCGCGGCGTTCGGCTCAGCTCGCAGAGCCCCGTCTGCTCAGCAGGAGGTGGACGACGCCGCTGGGCGAGGGGATCGCCTCGATGGCGTAGTGCTCCTCCAGCCCCTCCAGACCCGTCCAGAGGTTGACGCCGCGACCGAGCAGGATCGGCACCTGGACCAGATGGGCGGTGTCGATGAGCCCGGCGGCCAGGAAGTCGCGCACGATGCTCGGGCCGCCGCCGATGCGCACATCGAGACCGCCCGCCGCCTCCTTCGCGATCTCGAGCGCCTGCGCGGGGGAGGCGTCGAGGAAGTGGAAGGTGGTGCCGCCCTCCATCTCGAGCGGCGGTCGCGGGTGGTGGGTGAGGACGAAGACAGGCGTGTGGAACGGGGGGTCCTCGCCCCACCAGCCGCGCCATTCCCCATCGGTCCCGACATCGGTGACCGGCCCGGAGCGCCAGCTCCACTTCCCGCGCCCCATGATCTCCGCGCCGACCCCTCGTTCATGGCGGGAGGCGAGGAGGTCATCGATACCGGTGCTCCCCGCCGACGGGTCGGGATCCCCGGTCATCCGCGCCCACATCCGGGTCGCGAACATCCAGGTGTGCAGGCGCTCCCCGGCATGCCCGAACGGCTCCTGCTGCGTGAGACCCTCGCCGGTGCCGTACCCGTCCAGCGAGATCGAGAAGTTGTGGACGACGACCTGGGACACGATGATGCTCCTTCGCAGCGGCGGTGCGCCGACCGTATGCCGAGCGCGTGCCCCGCGCAAGTGATCGCCGTCCCGCGCCCTCGTCCCTGCGACGTCCGGTTCCGGGCACGGCATCCCTGTTCTGGAGGTCGGTGATCATCGACCTCCCCTCCGCCCGGGGGGATCGCGCAGTCGCTCGCCGGTCCGCTCTGCACCGAGGCTGATAGAACCGGTCCGGAGATGTCGGGCGGGCATGGCGCCCGACGGACCAGAGTGGAGGCGAAGGGAGCACCCATGATCGAGATCCTCAACCGACTCGTCGACGAGATCGAGCTCCGCCTCGGCGGTGAGATCGACGTCGATGCACTCGCGGCGGAGGCAGGCACGACGGGCTACCACGTCCGCCGCATGTTCTCCTCGCTCGCGGGGATGCCGGTCTCCGAGTACGTACGCCGTCGCCGGATGACGCTCGCGGCGGCCGATGTGATCGGTGAGGAAGATCTGCTGACGATCGCCGTGCGCTGCGGCTACGGCTCCGTCGAGGCGTTCGGGCGGGCGTTCCGCTCGGTCCACGGGGCCGCTCACGGCGACGTCCGCCGTGACGGTGGCCCCCTTCGTCCCCAACCCACACTCAGGTTCCGCCTGACCGTCGAAGGGAGCACCGCCATGGACGCTCGCATCACCCACCGCCCCGACCTGCGCCTCATCGGGCATGCCGTGCGGGTGCCGCTGATCCACGACGGGATCAACCCGCACATCCAGCAGCACATCGCCTCGCTGCCCGCCGCGGAGCATCTACGGCTGAAGAGGCTGAGCTCCGTCGAGCCCCGCGGCCTGCTGCAGGTCAGTGCAGACCTCGACCCTGGCGCCACGGAGGGCGGCGAGCTGACCTACGTGCACGGCGTCGCGACCAGCGCAGACGACGATGTGCCCGACGACCTCGACGCGATCACCGTCAAGGCCGGAGCCTGGGTCGTGTTCCGCACCTCCGGACCCCACCCGCAGGCGCTGCAGGAGGCCTATGCCGCTTCGGCCACCGAATGGTTTCCCTCGAACCCATGGCGGCTGCGACCGGGGCCGTCGATCGTGGCGATCCTGGAGCATTCCGCGGACTTCAGCACGGCGACCTGCGAGCTCTGGATCCCGATCGAGCGCGCCTGAGACCACGGGGCCGCTCCGCGTAGGCTGGGGATGTCCACAGCCCGCTTCGCGAGGAGATCCCATGGACCCGCTGCCGACGATCGCCGCTCCTGGACATTCCGGTGACGGGCGTTGCTGGACCCGATGCGGGCGGACGATGCGCGGGTGCCGGATCCGCGGTCTGCTTGCGATCGCCGTACCGCTGCTCCTGCTCGGTGCGGCCGCCTGCACCGGTCCGGGCACTGTGGAACCGCCTGCCGGGGCGCCCCCCGCCACCGGGTCGACGTCCACGGAGGCGCCGGGATCGCAGGAGCCCACAGAATCCGAGGAGGCCGCGGCGACGACAGCCCCCTCGGCCGAAGCCTCCGGGGCCGAGGACCCGGCCCCGGGCCCGGAGGCGGTCGAGGGCCGCTGGTGCAGCGCCGATGCGGACGACGACTCCGCCATGGCGTGCTTCACCGTCGAGCTGCCCACCGTGACCTACGACGACGGCACCGCCTACGACATCACCGCCCACGACTCGCCCTGGGACCACGGCGACGGTGTGTTCGAGTACGCGATGGAGGACGCGCCGTTCGGCACCTACTACCCCGCGGGCGTCCCGCTCGAGGGCTACGACGGGAGCTACGGCCCGGACCCGATCGACCAGGACCGCATCTGGAACTCGCAGGCCGGCCCGCTCGCGCTGCGCGTCGAGGACTGACCGCCGGCGACCGCGCCCTGCCGACCCGCGCGGCGCCATCGGCCCCCGATCCTGACGTCCCGACGTCCGGGTGCGGTGAAGCTGTGGCTTTCGGCGCCGGATTCCCGCATCTTCGCCGCATCGGCGGGGCAGTGAGTGAACGGCGTGGTGGGGTCGCGGGGCGTGCGGTGAAGCTGTGGCTTTGGGCGCCGGATTCCCGCATCTTCGCCGCACTGCTGGGGGCGAGGGCGCGACGGAGCGCGCGTCGGCGGGGTGGGCCGAGCGCGTCGGGGCAGGGCGGGGGAACGGGCGCGGGACAGGGCGGGGCGGGGGATCGGACGCCGTGCGGGGGTCTCTCTTGACGAGCCCTCCGCGACGGCCCTACGGTCAGCCGCACGGCGCGCCCGGATCCCCGGGCGCGATGACGGAGGAGTCGTCGCATGGGTGTTCTGACGTTCGCGATCAACACGACCCTGGACGGATGCATCGACCATCGCGAAGGCATCGCCGATGACGAGACGCACGCGTTCTTCACCCGGCTCATGGACGAGCACGGGGCGATGCTCTGGGGACGCATCACCTACGAGATGATGGAGAGCTACTGGCCGCAGGTCGCCCGCGGCGAGGTCGAGGCGCCGGAGGCGATCCGCCGCTGGGCCATCCAGCTCGAGCAGAAGCCGAAGCACGTCGTCTCCACGACCCGCAGCGACTTCCCCTGGACCGGAAGCCACCATCTCGTCGGCGACCTGCGCACCGCGGTGCAGGAGCTCAAGGATCGCACCCCGGACGGCGTCCTCCTGGGCAGCTGCCGGCTCGCGACGGCGCTGGACCGCATGGACCTGATCGACGAGTACGTGCTCCTCGTCCACCCGCGGATCGTCGGCCACGGCCCCACCCTCCACGAGGCCGGGCTCGCCGAGACTCGCCGCCTCGAGCTGCTCTCGGCGCAGCCCCTGCGCTGCGGAGCGGTCGCGATGCGCTACCGGCGCGACGCCCGCGCCTGATCGCGCCGCCCTCGCAGCGAGCTCAGAAATCCCCCTCTGACCTGGGGATGAGCATGTCGGTGCGTGCTATCGTGCGATCATCGGACCTGCTCTCATCCACCGTCGCATGAAGGAGCCGACCATGGCGCTCATCGAGATCGACCTCCCCTCGAGCAACGGCCGGGACACGATCCACGCCTGGGTGCATGAACCGTCCCTGCCGCCCCGCGCCGTCGTGCATCTGATCCATGGGCTCGGCGAGCACTCGCGCCGGTACCTGCGGCTGATCGCCCGCCTGCTCGACGAGGGATTCGTGGTCGTCGCCGACGACCATGCCGGGCACGGCAGGACGGCGATGACCTCCGGCATCTGGGCCGATGCCGGCGATGGGGCGGACCGCGTCGTCGTCGCCGACGAGCAGAGCCTCCGCGCGAAGGCGAGGGCGCTGCACCCGGACCTGCCGTACATCGTCTTCGGGCATTCCTGGGGGTCGATGATCGCGCGCGGGATGGCGGCCGCGTCGAGCGCGGAGATCGACGCGCTCGTGCTGGGCGGCATCGCCGCCCAGATCCACGGGATCGAACAGGTGCTGGACCGCGACGCCCTGGCCTCCGCTGCCGATGCCGAGGCGCCGGCGGACGCCGCGCTCGTCCAGCAGGTGTTCGACGGCTTCACCGCTCGGTACGGTCCCGATGCTGGCCCCACCGACTGGGTCGCCCGCAGCGCGGATGTGGTCCGCGACCACGCCGCCGATCCGCTGAACAACTTCGGCGCGCCCATGAGCGTGCGGTTCCTGCGCGGCTTCGTCGACCTCTACGACGCCGTGAACGACGCCGCGTGGTACGACGCCGTCCGGCCCGACCTGCCCGTCCTCATCCTCGCCGGGAGCGAGGATCCGGTCGCGAACTACGGCGAAGGGGCGTTCCACGTCGCGAACAGGCTCGTCGCCACCGGCCATCCGGACGTCCGCACGTGCGTCTGGGCGGGGTTCCGTCACGAGGTGCACAACGAGCCGGAGATCCGCGACCAGGTCGCGGACGAGATCGTCTCCTTCGTCGACCGCGTCATCGGCGGCTGAGGGGGGGGGGGGGGGGAGGCTCCCCTGACGCTCGCCGGCGGCCGATCAGCCCGCTTTCGCGGGCGCCGATGACGAGCTGAGCCTGGTCCTCGCGCCCGGGCGTCAGGACGCGCGAGAGCATCAGCCGCGAAGGCGGAACCGCTCGCGGTACTCGCCGGGCGTGATGCCGAGGCTGCGCCGGAAGGCTCGGGCCAGGGTGTCCACGGTGCCGAACCCGCAGGCCGATGCCACGGCGGCGAGCGTCTCCTCCGTGGTCTCGAGACGGTTCTTGGCGAGCTCGACGCGGGCCGACTCGATGTAGGCCGCGGGGGTCGTGCCGAGCTCGGTCCTGAAGATCCGGCTGAGCTGGCGCTCGCCGATGTGGACGTGCGCGGCGAGGTCCGCGACGGTGATCGGCTCGCCTGCATGCTCGGCGATGTAGCGGCGCAGGTCGTCGACGCGCCGGGTGCTGGAGGCCGGCTCGAGGGGGACGCTGAACTGGCTCTGTCCGCCCGGCCGCCTGAGGTAGACCACGAGCTGGCGGGCGACGCGCTGCGCGAGCTGTTCGCCGAAGTCGTCGGCCACGAGGGCGAGGGCGAGGTCGAGGCATGCGCTGATGCCCGCCCCGGTCCACACGTCGCCGTCGCGGATGAAGATCGGGTCGGGGTCGACCTCGACCTGGGGATGCTCCTCGGCGAGCTGGCGGGCCGTCGACCAGTGCGTGGTCGCCCGCCTGCCGTCGAGCAGCCCCGCCGCGGCGAGGACGTGGGCTCCGACGCAGACGGACGTCAGGCGGCGGGTGCGATCGGCGAGCTCGCCGATCCGGGCCACCACGGAGGGGTCGGCTCTCGCCCGCACGCGGCGCTGGTCGTCGACGTCGACGGCCCCGGGGACGATGAGCGTGTCGATGCTCCTGCCCGCGAGTTCGTCGAACGTGACGTCCGGCAGCACCCGCACCCCGGCGGAGGTCGTCACCGGTGCCGCCGTCTCCGCTGCGAGGACCACCTCGTAGCCGGTCGGCTCGTCCATCTCCCGCTGGAGCAGCGAGAAGACCTCCGGCGGTCCTGACACGTCGAGCAGGTCGATCCGGTCGAACAGCACCACCACGATCAGGCGTGTCCTCATACGGCCTCCTTCTCCCCGGGCCCTCTCCCGCGGATGTCGGTATCTGCAGGTTACATGGCATTGCCGACACGATGGTCCGCTCCTAGCGTGGACGGGGAACCGCACGATGCGGAACGCGGCACGAGAGAACGATGCGGACCGCGGCACGAGAAGAAGACGGCAGAGAAGAGAGCAGGGACATCCCATGGCGCGCACGACCCTTCGAGAGCTCAACGGCCTGGACCGGACCCCCGCGGTCCTGGCGCGATCGACGGTGGTCCTCATCGACTACCAGAACACCTACACCACCGGCGTCCTGGAGCTCGAGGGCTGGCGGGCCGCCCTCGACGCCGCCGGCGACCTCCTCGCCCGCGCCCGGGAGGCAGGGTCTCCCGTCATCCACGTCGTCCACGACGGCGGCGCGGGGACCCCGTACGACATCGGTGCGGAGATCGGCCGCATCCACCCGGACGTCACCCCGATCGAGGGCGAGGCCACGGTCGTCAAGGGAGCGCCGAACGCGTACGTGGGCACGGATCTGGGGGCGCTCGTGGACGCCGCCGGGAACGAGGACGTCGTCCTCGCCGGCTTCATGACGCACATGTGCGTCCAGTTCACGGCCGAGGGGACGTTCCTCGCGGGGAAGAGGCCGACCGTCGTCGCCGACGCCTCGGCCACCCGCCCCCTCGACTCGGGGATCGCACCCGTCTCGGCCGAGCAGCTGCACGCCGGGGCGCTGGCGACGATCGGCGACCTCTACGGCGTCGTCGTGAGATCCGCATCCGACCTCGGCTGACGGCGCCGTCCCGGCCTCGGGTCGGGGTGAGCATGTCCCGTCGAACCCCCGCACGATGCCGCCGTCGCATGGTAGACAGGAGCGCACGACGACGATCGAGGGGGACCCGTGGTCCAGGCGCGCGCGGTGGCGGAGCACTTCTCGCAGGTGCTGCGGCGGGGACGGCTCGACGCGGTCCGGTTCGCGGGCGCGGAGCGCTTCGCGGCCGTTCCCCGGGAGACGATCGCGACGGGCCGGCTGCCCGCCGAGGTCGCCGACTCCCTCTTCGCCCAGCACGATCGGAACCAGGGGAGAGGTCCCCGGGGAAAGGCCGAGCCGGACGCGGCGATCTCCGTGGTCATCTCCCTCCTCTCGGTGACGGGCGCCTCCGGCGCCTTCCATGACGGCCTGCTGCTGATGGGCGCGACCCTGCAGCGCGACGGTCGCCTCGAGCCGGTCCTCGAGGCCGGGTCCTCGCCCTGGATCCCCGCCGAGCGACTGAGCTCCGAGGCCCTCACCGACCGGGAGGTGATGGTCGGAGCGCTGCGGGACTTCTGGGCCCATGTCCGCACCCGCCTCGCCGCTCAGCTCTCGCAGGTCGAGACGGGCTCCGGACCGGACGGTGCCGCGGGCGCCGTGGAGGTCGCGCAGATGCTGCTGCGCGCCGTCGCCGGGACGGACGCCGCGGGCTTCGCCGCCCGGTACGGCGACGCGGGGGTCACCATCGAGCACGAGACCTGCTACGTGCAGGAGCTGGACCGCATCGATGCCGCGAAAGGGCTGCTCGAGGTGTACGAGCATCTGCGTCACGCCGAGGAGCTGCCGCCCCTGGTCGTCCGGACGATCCAAGGCTGGCCGGGGCCGCGGATGCCCGAGGAGGCGATCCACCTCGGGGAGGGACGGCACGCGGCCGCCCGCCTCGCCTGCGGATCCATGAGCGCCGGGCGCCCCCTCACCCCCTCGCAGCGCCGCGCCGTCCACGGCTTCCTCATCGGGGGAGAGGGCGCCGTCACCGCGGTCAGCGGCCCGCCCGGGACGGGCAAGACGACGATGCTGCAGTCCGTCGTCGCGAACCTCCTCGTCCGCCACGCCCTCGAAGGACGGGAGGCGCCCGTGATCGTGGGGACCTCCACCAACAACCAGGCCGTGCAGAACATCATCGAGTCCTTCGGCTCGGTGGCCCCGGACGAGCCCGGCCTCCTGGACCTGCGCTGGCTGCCCCGCGAGGAGGACGGCGTCGCCGTCTCCGCGGAGCCGATGCGCTCCCTCGCCGTGAACTGCCCCTCGCGCGCGAAGCTCGAGGAGGCCCGGAAGCGCTACCTCGTCGAGCAGAAGGACAAGAGCCTCACGTACGCCGCCTATAGCGCCGAGGAGTATCTCGCCGGAGCCCGCGACGTCTTCGTCGCCCGTGCCGCCGCCTTCCTCGGCCGCATGGCGGACCCGCCGCGCCTGCAGGAATGGCTGCACGAGGCGCTGGCAGAGGTGGACGCCCTGCGTCTGCGCCTGCTCGATGCGATGCACGTCCACGGACCCGGCTCGGAGCAGTTCGGCAGGGCCTGCGCGGCGGCCGAGTCCTGCGAGCACCTGCGGGAGCTCCCGGGGCTGGCACGGCTGCAGGGCTGTGCGGACCTCGAGCAGCTCGACGGGGTCCTCGACTCCACCCTCCGCCACGCCGAGTTCTGGCTGGCGGTGCACTGCTACGAGGCCCGGTGGCTCGGCACCGAGGACTTCCTCGGCCCGGACGACCGATGGAAGTCCACGCCCGCGGTCATGGAGCGCTACTGGCGCCAGGCCGCGGCGCTCACCCCCTGCTTCGTCATGACGGTCTACCAGGTGCCGCGGTACCTCGAGAGGTGGGTCAAGGACGGGGAGCGCCCCGAGTTCGACATCGGGCGCATCGACCTGCTCATCGTCGACGAGGCCGGGCAGGTGGACACGCCGCTGGCGCTCCCCGTCCTCGCCCTCGCCCGCAGCGCCCTCGTCGTCGGCGACGAGCAGCAGCTCGCCCCCGTGTGGTCGATCGACGAGGAGACCGATCGGGAGATGGCCTCGGGCGTCGGCATCGGCGCCGCGCCGTGGGAGACGGAGCTGCGAGCGCGAGGGCTGACGTGCTCCGTGCCCTCGAGCCTCATGCGCGCCGCGAGCCACGCCTCCCGCTGGAGCTTCGGTGACGGCGCCCCCGGCCTGCTGCTGCGCGAGCACTTCCGCTGCCACCCCGACATCATCGGCTTCTGCAACGACCTCCTCTACGACGGACTGCTCGAGCCGATGCGAGACCCCGCGGCCACGAGGATCGACGGCCCGGCCTTCCGCTTCGTCGACGTGCCCTCCTCGCAGGATTCCCGGCAGGGCACGAGCCGCATCAACCGGCCCGAGGCCGCCGCCGTCGCCGCCTGGATCGTGGGGCACTACGCGGAGCTGCTGGACCTCTACCGCGGGCAGGAGGAGGATCCGGGGGCGACGGTCGCGGCCGATGCGCTCATCGGCGTGGTCACCCCGTTCGCCGCCCAGGCGCGGGTCATCACCGAGGAGATCCGCTCCGCCGCCCGGGCCGCAGGCCCGGAGGCCGGACTGCCCGGGGACCTGGCCGGGAGGATCACCGTCGGCACCGCCCACCGGCTGCAGGGAGCGGAGCGGCCCGTCGTCCTGTTCTCCGCCGTGTACGGCACAGGCAGCGATGCGGCGCCCTTCATCGACGCGACCCCGCAGCTGATGAACGTCGCGGTCTCGCGCGCGAAGGACCTGCTCGTCGTCTTCGCGGCCCCGAACCGGTGGGCGCGCGGGCCGGTGTTCGAGGTGATGAGCGCCCATGCGACGCGCTCGAGCCGCACTCCCGATGCTGGACTTCCCGATGCTGGACCTCCCGATGCGGAGCCTCCCGGGCGCGCCGCCGATGCCGGATCTGCGGAGCCCTCGGGCCGGGCGGCGCCGCAGAGCTCGGCCGAGGACCGGCCGCTGCCCGCGACCGCGGAGCCGGTCACGCTCAGCCGCCTGCTGAGGGCGTGGCGCGAGGACGCGACGCTGCGGGAGGAGGACGCCGGCCTCACGGCGGCCGCGCTGAACCTGCGCCTGCGCGAGGCCGGGGTCCTCACGGGCGGGCCGGGCGGCTGGGCGCCGTCCCCGCTGGCCGCCCACCTCGGCGTGCAGGAGGTCGAGCGCACCGGCGCCGACGGCACCGCCTTCTCCTCGATCGAGTACACCGCGGCGATGCAGGAGATCCTGCGGGCCATGTACCGGGACGGGAGGATCTGAGGGCGCGGATCACCGCGCTCGGCCCTCTGCCGCCCCGGCGTTGACGCGGCCCTAGGCTCGCATGCCGCGAGGGCGCGTGGCCTTCCCACCGTGCTCGCCGCAAGACCCCGGGCGGGGTTCTCCGTGCAGTCTTGTGCGGTCTCCGACTCCTCGTGTACGTGCCTCTCGCTGCGGACCTCTGCGGGGCTCCGGCGGACGATCACCTGGCCATGGGAGGGTGGGGGCATGAACGTCGAGCGGTACCAGTGGTGTGGGATTGATGATCTGAGCCGTATCGAGACTGCCGTTGTCCGACTCGGAGAGGACTCCCTGCGTGCCCACGGTGGGTCGGTCTCCACGGACTACGCGACTGCATGGCATCTGAAAGTCGGCGCTGGCTGGGTGACCGAGGAACTCGCGGTGTCAAGCTTCGGAGACGGCTGGAAGCGGTCGCTCACGCTTGCCCGCGATTCGTCGGGCTGCTGGTCGATAGACGCCGACCACCTGGGCGAGGTCGAGCTGCCGGCCCCGGGTCTCCACGACCCGAGCATCCTTCACGGTGCCATCGATTGTGATCTGGGTCTGTGCCCGTTGACCAACATCATGCCCGTCCGTCGTCTGGGGTTGCTCAGCCACCAGGTAGAGCCGACGCCGCCTCATCATGCGGAAGCAGACGGGACTGCTAGACAGCAGTACCGCTTCCAGCGGTTCCCACGGGCGGCGTCGTGCTCCCGATATCGGGGCTCATGAGGAGATTCCTCCGTCGCGGTGTCGTGACGACCGTGACGACGTCGTTCAGCGCTCCCCAGGCGCTCCGTGCCACCTCCAGGGAAGCCTGACCCACGCGGATCGTCTCGACCGTCCTGCCCGGTGCCGCTCCGGTCGCATGGTCGTACGGATCGTCGTGGGAGGTCAGAGGGCCGAGAGCGCCGGCATGCACGGCGTCGGTCCGAGCGCAGAGCTATGAGAGCAGTGCACATGCCCCGTGCCTACGATGCTCGGATGCGCCGCCTCGTCCTCGCCCTCCTCGCCGTCGTCACCGTCGCGGCAGGACTCGCCGTCCATCGCCTCGCCCCGGAGGGCTTCGCCGGCGATGCGGCGGGCGACGTGCTCTACGCGGCCCTCATCGTGCTGCTCCTGGCGCTTCTCGCCCCGCACGCGCCCTGGTGGGCGACGGCGGCTGGTGCCCTCGCCTGGTGCGGCGGTGTGGAGCTGCTGCAGCTGACGGCGCTGCCCGCTCGCTGGGGTGCGGCCTTCCCACCGTTCCGGCTGGTGCTGGGCACGACCTTCTCGCCGTGGGACCTGCTCTGGTACGTGCTCGGCGCTGCGCTCGTCGGGGGAGCGGACGGCCTGCTGCGCTCACGGCGGCGGGAGATCCCGGAGCACGCGCCCCGCTGATCTCGGCCGTGCCGGCCCAGCGCCCGCGGCGCTGCCGCCGCTTCCTCGCTCGCTCACCGTCTACCCTGCAGGTATGCCGAAGCCGCCGCTCCTGCTCGACGTCGACGGATGCCTGTCCGTGTTCCCGCATGAGGAGGTGCACCGCATCACCTCCCCGCACGAGGCGGTCGGGCCGGACGGCGGCACCTACGTGCTGAACCTGCGACCGGAGCTGCCCGCGTGGCTCGAGGAGCTCGGCGAGGCCTTCGAGCTGGTCTGGTGCACGACCTGGAGCACCGCGAACGAGGCCGTGGGCCCGCTGCTGGGCCTGCCGCCCCTGGACCAGGTGCCGTTCCCGCCGGTGTGGGAGGACGTGCCCGCGATGCTGTGCCGAAAGACCGAGCACGTGCGCCGCTTCGCCGCCGAGCGCGGGCACACGGTGCTCGCCTGGGTCGACGACGAGGTCATCCGCGAGGATGCCCGGGCTCTCGAACGCGACTGGACGGGCACCGCCGTGGTCCGGCGCTGGCAGCGCGCCTTCGTCGAGACCCCGCCGCTGCGCAGCGCGCTCGCAGTGACGACCATGCCGGACGACGGGATCACCCGGGCGCACGTCGAGCAGCTGCTCGCCTGGGCGGGGATCGACGCCGCCGGGCCGGGGCAGAGCTGAGCCCCGCGGTCGGCACCGGGGTCAGAGGAGCGCCATCGGGACGCCGATGACGAGGCACAGGATCAGCGGGAGGATCATCCGCACCCGTACGAAGGACGGGCGGTCGCGCTCGTCGACGGCCCGGTATCGGCGCTGCCATCCCCACAGCGCGGTCCACTGCGTGCGCGGCGAGACGAGGCCCCACAGGCACAGTGCCGCGAGGATCGCCCACGGCAGGATGCGCAGCAGATCATTCTCGGGGATGTTCCACACGGCGGCATCTTAGTGGGGCCACGCGCCCGCCCCGTCGACCCCGCCCGGGACGGCCTGCCGGGCGTGCACCCACAACGATGCTGCGGCGAGCGCAGCAGCACCGACCAGCGCGACCGTCCGCTCGGCGATCCCGCCCAGGCCGATCTCCTGCAGCGGCGGGATCGCGAACAGCCCGAGCCCCAGCGCGACGCCGAGGAGGCCCAGCGGTCCCGTCCCGCGCAGCGCGGGCCGCAGCCCGAAAGCGGAAGGAGCGCTCGGCCCGTTCGTCGCCGGGACCGACGGCCTGCCCCGCTTCCCGCGGGTTCCTCAGCCCGCCGTGGATGAGGAGTACGTGCCCTCCGCGACGTCGTAGCACAGGACGTTGAGCCGGCCCGTCACCTCGACGGCTCCATCGATGTACCAGTGCGAGGCGCCGTCGTGGAACACGCCGTGGGATCCGTCCGGGTGCAGCTGGTGGGTGCGCACGTGACCGGCGACCACGTCCTTGAGGAACGGCCCCGTGCTCGCCGGGAACTTCTCCGTGAGCACGTGATCGGGCGTCGCCGCCCGCCACAGCTCCCCGGCCTCCTCGTCCACGCCCGCGTGGACGAAGATCTGCTGCTCCGTCTCGTGCACCCGCGGCAGGGCCCGCAGCCAGGCCAGCAGGGGCCGGTGCCGCGAGAGGAGCGCGCGCTTGAGGTTCCGGTTCATCGTGGGCCCGTCGAGCCGGGAGGCGTCGCTGCCGGGGTCCTCGTGGCCGAGCGCACGGGCGAGCTCGAGCGGGCTCAGGAAGGACCTCACGGTCATGAGATCGGCGTCGCCCATCAGCCAGTCGAGATCGTGGTCCTCGCCGTCCAGCCACCCCAGCAGCCAGTCGTCGTGGTTGCCCAGCAGCGCGGTGACGCGGCCGGGATGCCGGCGCTGCGTCTCCCGGATCTCCTCGAGGACGGCACAGCTGTCCGGCCCGCGGTCCACGTAGTCGCCCAGGAGGACCAGCTCCGCCCCGGGATCGCCGTCGAGGTCGACGAGGTCGAGCGCGGCCTGCAGCGGCGCGAGATGCCCGTGCACGTCGCTGATCGCATAGATGCGTGCGGTGGGGCCGATGGGGGCGACGGGATCGGTCATGCTCCCATCCTCGCCCACGGAGAGCGCACGGATCCGTGGAATGCTCGGTCCATGCCCGATCTCCCCGCCCTGCCCCTCGACGGCCCTGCCGCCGATCCCGTGCTGCGACGCACGCTCGCGGCGGCCGGCCTCACGGCGACCGGGCGGTTCCGCCGCACGGCCGGATGGGTCAGCCGCGCCTGGATCGGCGACGACGTGGTCGTGCGCGTGGGAGACGGCCGGTTCCCGGGCGCGTACGGCCACGAGGCGAGGATCGCGGAGCTGCTCGCCGACAGCGACGTCCCTCATGCCCGCCATCTCGCCCATGGCGAGGGCCCGGACGGACCGTGGTACATCTCCTCCCGCCTGTCCGGGCGCAGCCTGCACGAGGCCTGGCCGGAGGCCTCCCGGTCCGAGCGCCGGAGCATGATCGAGAGCCTGGGCCGGGCGCTGCGCGAGCTGCATCGGGTGCCGGTCCCGGCGGGCCTGAGGCCGCCCTGACTGGCCGAGGCGCTCTCCGGCGGGCGGTGGGCGGCCTTCCATCCGCCCCTCGTGGAAGCGGTGCCCGGGCTGGTCGGGGACGCTCTCCGGTGCCCCGGCCACGACGCGTCCCTGCTCGCTGAGGTCGCCGTGTGGGTCCGGGAGAGGCTGGAGCTGTTCGCCGGGGAGGAGCCGGTCCTCGTGCACGGCGACCTGCACGGGTCCAACGTCGTGGTGGACAGGGGGCGCGTCACCGGCATCGTCGACTTCGCGGAAGCGGTGGCCCAGCCGGCCGATGCGGAGCTCGACACCATTCTGCGCTGGTGCGCGAGTCCCGGGGACTTCCCGGCGGCCCCCGGGGGCCCGGTGCTCGAGGACGCCGCCCTCGCCGAGGTCCCCGGGTGGCTGCGCGGCGTCCATCCCGAGCTGTTCGCGCCCCCGCGCCTGCGGGAGCGGCTGGCCCTCTACGACATGTACGTCCAGCTCGCGCTCCATGCGCACCACCCGGAGCCGGAGGGGCGCGAGACGGCGCGGGCGAGGATCGTCCGTCTGCTGGCCGGACACAGCCACCTGGACCGGCTGGACTGGTAGGGCGCGCCCGGGAGGATCGACCTCGCCGCGGCGCCTGCGGCGGGGCGGCCGGGGAGCGGAGCCCGCCTCCCGCTCAGAGCAGCGCCAGCACCTTCCGCGCCGTCGCCCGCGCGGAGCTGGGGTTCTGCCCGGTGACGAGTCGGCCGTCGGCCACCGCGTAGGGGACGAAGGGGAGGAGCGCCTTCCGGTAGCGGGCGCCGCGGAGGACCATCTCCTCCTCGGCGTTGTAGGGGACCAGCCCGTCGACGCGGGCGAGCACCTCCTCCTGCCAGGCGAAGCCGGTGACCTCCTTGCCGGCGACGAGGAGCGAGCCGTCGGACAGCCTCGTGTTCAGCAGTCCGCAGTACCCGTGGCAGACGGAGGAGACGACCCCGCCGTTCTCCCAGATCTCCCGGGTGAGACGCTGCAGCCCGGCGGAATCGGGGAAGTCGTACATGACGGCGTGGCCGCCGGTGAAGAAGATGGCGTCGTGGCGCGACGGATCGACCTCCTCGGGGTTGAGGGTGTTCTCGAGCAGCGCCATCCGTGCAGGGTCGCGGTGCCATGCCCGGGCGACCCGGTCGTAGGTCGGGAACGTCAGGGAGCGCGGCTCCAGCGGCGACCGTCCGCCCGCCGGGCTCACGATCATCTGCTCCGCGCCGCGCTTCTCGAACACCTCCCAGGCGTGCGCGAGCTCCGACAGCCACAGGCCGGTGGGATGGGAGCGGTCGTCGTAGCGGTCGACGTTGGTGACGACGTGGAGGATGCGCGGTGCCATGGGATCTCGTCTCGCTGCGGGTGGGTGGGGGCGCTCAGGCGCGGAGGGGGTCTGCGGGAGGGCGTGCGGCGCCCAGCCCCAGCACGGCCTCCATGGCTGCGCGGACGCGGCCTGAGACCTCGTCGAACGGCTCCGGGCGGTACTTGCCGTCGAGATGGAGGAAGGCCATGCCGTGCGCGAGGCTCCACAGCGCGGTCGCGAGCGCCGGTGACGTCTGCTCCGGGACGAGGCGGGCGAGCACGTCGCCCAGCAGGGCGTGCAGCGCCTGGGACGCCTGCACGCGGTCGCTGTCCTCCTCGTCGCACTCATGGCCGAACATCAGGCGGAACACCGCTGGGCGATGCAGCGCGAAGCCGACGTAGGCGACGGCGAGCCGCGCGAGCACGTCGAAGGGCTCCGCCGTCCCCGTGTCCTCCTCGAGGGCCTCGGCGAGCGCTCGGCGGAGATCCCGGAAGCCTTCGACCGCGACCGCGGAGTCCAGGGCGTCCCGGTCGGGGAAATGCCGGTACGGCGCCGTCGGGGACACCCCGGCACGCCGGGCGACCGCGCGCATCGAGTACGGCTCGCCGCTCTCCAGCATCTCGACCGCGCTGGCGACGAGTGCCGCGCGCAGGTCCCCGTGGTGATAGGACCTCTCCGATGTTGACACCGCTCACTCCGCTCTCTACTGTCATGTAAGCACTGTCAACATATCGTGTCCCAGACGCCGTGTCCATCCCGGCATCGGCCACGGACGCCCCACCCGCAGGAGAGGACCGGAACGAGGATGCAGACCATCCTGGGATCAGGCGGCCAGATCGCCGTCGAGCTGGCGCGCGAGCTGCGCCGTGCCCACACCGAGGAGCTGAGGCTCGTCAGCAGGACGCCGCGCCCGGTGGGCGAGGGGGACGCGGTCATGCCCGCCGACCTCCTCGAGGCCGAGCAGACCCGGGCGGCGGTCGCCGGCAGCGAGATCGTCTACTTCGTCGCGGGCCTCCCCGCGCGGACGGAGCTGTGGGAGACACAGTTCCCCGTGATGCTGAGGAATGCGCTGGATGCCGCCCGGGCCGCCGGCGCGAAGTTCGCCTACTTCGACAACACGTACATGTATCCGCAGGACGACCGGGTCCAGACCGAGGACACGCCCTTCGCCCCGCTCGGGCGCAAGGGCCGCGTGCGCGCGCGGATGGCGACGATGGTCCTCGAGGAGATGGCGCGCGGGGACATCCCCGTGCTCATCGGCCGCGCCCCCGAGTTCTACGGCCCCGGCCGCACCCAGGGGTTCACGAACACCCTCGTGATCGACCGGATGAAGGCCGGCAGGAGACCGCTCGTGCCCGTGCGGGAGGATCGCCGCCGCTCGCTCATCTGGACGCCCGACGCCAGCCGAGCGCTCGCCGCCCTCGGCAACGCCCCCGACGCCTACGGCCGCACCTGGCACCTCCCCGTCGACGAGCTGCGGCCCACCTACCGGGAGCTCGTCGGCATGGCGGCGGAGGCCTTCGGCCGCCCGGCTGCCCGCACCGTCATCCCGCGATGGACGCTGAGCGCGGCCGGACTCCTCTCTCCGCAGGCCCGGGAGATCCGCGAGCTGCTGCCCCGGTACGCCCACGACAACCTCTTCGAGGACCGTCGGTTCCGCGAGAGGTTCCCCGACTTCGCCGTCACCCCCGTATCCGAGGGGCTGCGCCGCATCGCCCGGGAGGCGAGGCGCGGCTCGGACTGACGCGACCCGCTCCCGCCGCGACGCCCGAGGCGGTGAAGCAGCGCCTCAGCCCCTCCCCGTCGCGGCCGTGCCCAGGGTGCCCGCGCGACCTGCCGCCGCCTATGATCGAGAGCGCGATCGACCCAGGGGAGGGACAGGATCATGAGCCTCATCGACCCCGGCACCCGCTGGTGGAACCGGGACCGGGTCCGCCGCGGCGCCGCCGTCCTGTGCTGGGCGCTCGCCGACGTGCTGGCGTTCGCGGGCACCTGGGGCGGCCTCGCAGGCCAGGCCTCGCCCCTGCCGCTCTGGTTCTCGCTGATGGGATCCTTCCTGCCGATCCCGATGATCGTCGGCGCCATGTTCCTGTTCACGTCGGGGATCGCGGAGCCGGCGCGGGCCGATGCGCGGATCATCGTGATCCCGCTCTCCGCCTACTTCATCGCCACCGGCCTCGGCTCCCTGCTGGGCGGCTGGATGTCGCCGCAGGGGCTCAGCGGCATGCACGCCGTCTTCGTCGTGTTCGTGCTGGGCGGGATCCTGGCGATCGTGCTCGCCCAGGTCCTGCGGCGCCGCGCGCGCCGGGCACAGGCGGTGCGCGAGCACGTCGAGCGCAGCGGCATCGTCACCACGGGCGTCATCACCCGGGCACGCGGCATGTCGGTGAACTACCAGGAGGTCACGCGCGTGATCGTGAGGTTCACCGACGCCGAGGGACGCTCCCGGTGGGCGCGGGCGCGGGTCGCGGGGACCGTGCAGGAGGGTCGACGGGTGCGGCTGAAGTACGCGCCGGAGCACCTGGGCAGCCGCGCCGGAGTGGTCCTGCTGGGCTGATCGCGAGCGGGACGGCTCAGCCGTCCGCCCGCGAGGCGCGCCCGTCCGCCTCGCGCAGGAGGTCCACCTGCTGCTGCGCGATCTGCCGCACCCCGAGGAGCACGAGCGCCCCGATCGCGCAGCCGACCGCCGCCGCCATGAGCCCGAAGCCGATCGCGGCCTGGAGGTTGAGCGGCCCGCGCATCTCGCCGGCCGAGGCGACCAGGGAGATGAGCCCGAACATGAACAGGATCGGGGAGGGGAGGAGGAGGGCCCCGGTGGCGCTCGGCAGGACGATGCGGGGGGACGGGACGGGAGAGGATGATGTGGCCATGGCGCGAGAGTAGCGGGCACGGAGCCCGGCTGGCGGGTGCACGGCGCTCAGAGCTCGCGGATGCTGCCGTTCAGCGTGGCGGCCTCGAGGTCCCAGAGCGCGAGGACCGCGCGGGCCAGGGAATCGGGGTCGAGGGTCCCGCGCGCACGCAGGACGAGAGCGGCCGCCCGCAGCGGTCCGCCGGAGGCCAGCGCCGCCGCCTCGTAGCCCTGCGCGACGGCACGGGTCCAGGTCTCGCTCGCCGCCTTGAAGCTCGCGTAGGTCGCGGTGTCCGCCTGCGGATGCGCGACCGCCGTGCTCGAGACGATCGCGAAGCGTCCCGCCGGTGCGGCGCGCAGAGCGGCGTCGAAGGCGCGGCTGGTCGCCCGCACGGCCTGGAACGCCGGCAGCAGGGCCGCGACGTCCGCGTCGCCCTGCCCGGCGATGCCCTGTGCTCCCCGCCAGCCGCCCACCAGCGGGATCACCGCATCCACCTCTGTCAGGCGCTCTGTGAGCGCGCTCATGTCCTCGAACGAGGTCGCGTCCGCCTGCACGGTCCGCAGCGTGGACCCGGGGGCGGGACCGCCCACGGCGTCGGCGAGGCCGGCGAGGCGATGGGGGTCCCTGCCGGTCGCGACGACTCGCATGCCCGCCTCGAGCAGCGTGCGGACGAGGGCGGCGCCTGCGGCGCTGGTGGCTCCGGCGAGCACGACGGTGCGCCCTGCGGAGGGCGGTCCGGTTCCCGGCATGATCTGCTCCTCGCCTCGGGCCGGCCCGGAGCGGACTGGCGCATGCCGGCGAGTGTAGCCCTGCCACCGGGGCGGGGCCCGGCGGTCGACGAGGCGTCAGCGGTCCCCGCCGAGCACCCGCTCGAGAGGGATCCGGCCGTCCTGCCAGGGCGTCAGCAGCCAGGCCGCGATGTAGGCGCCCAGTCCCACGACGGGCAGGAGGAAGGACACCAGCAGCGCCAGCCGGACCAGCCACACGTTCAGGCCGGACCTCTCGGCGAGGCCGCCGGCGATGCCGGCCAGCAGGCGTCGGGGACCGCGCCGGAAGCCCAGTCCGCGGAGGGAGTCGAAGATGCTCGTCATGCCGATGACGCTACGGGGCACCGGCCGTCGCCGCAGCGGGGCTCCCCTCCGGGCCGGGAGGGGGAAAGCCGTACGGCCCGACGCGTAGTCTCGACCCATGGAGCAGAGAGTCAGCCTCATCACCCTTGCCGTCGCCGACGTCGAGCGCAGCCGCCGGTTCTACGTCGAGGGTCTCTCGTGGAGCCCGATGTTCGAGGACGACGAGGTCGTCATGCTCCCGGTGGGCGAGCACCTGCTGCTGTCCCTGTGGAGCCTGGAGGGCTTCACGGCCGAGGTCGGCGAGGCTCCGGCGCCCGGGATCGCCCCGATCGCCCTCGCGCACAACGTCGCGACCGAGGCCGAGGTCGACATCGTCCTCCAGCAGGCGGCGGCGCTGGGAGCCGTGGTCCAGCCGGCGCAGCGGCGGGAATGGGGCGGATACTCCGGGTACTTCCGGGACCCGGATGGCTTCCGCTGGGAGATCGCGATGAACCCGGGGGAGACCGGCGCCTTCGTCCTTCCGTGACCGGGGCCGACGAGCTCAGCCCGGTTCGGTGAGATGCCCGCTGTCGCCGACGCGCGCGACCGCCCATTCACCGTCCCCGCGGGCGATGAGCTCCGTGATGCTCGCATTGTCGATGGGCAGCTTCATCCACGCATCGGGCGGCGCCCCGAGCGCATGACCGACCAGCCCGGCGATCACGAAGGCATGGGAGACCGCGAGAAGGGTCCCGGGCGCACCCGGCGCGCTCAGACGGGCCCAGGTCTCCGCGATCCCTCTGCCGTCGATGTCCCGCTCCTCCTCGGGGGTCTCGCGATGCCATTCCCACCGGTGCGCCGGATAGTCGCTCCGACGTTCCCGGGACGGATACGGGGTGCGGTCCTCCAGGAGCACCGACTCCTGGAGCGGGAGCCCGAGTCGGTCGGCGAGGATCTGTGCGCTCTGCCGGGCCCGTCGACGGGGCCCGTGGAGGATGCCGTCCGCAGAGATCCCGGCGAGGCGTGCCGCCAGGGCACGGACCTGCGCCGTGCCGGTCTCGCTGAGCGGAGGATCGGCATCGTCCGAGGCCCCGGCGCGGCCATGACGGATGAGCAGCAGACGGTCCATCGTCCGCAGTGTACGCGGTGCGATCACCGCGGTCCCCGCCCGACGCAGCGGCATCTGAGAGGATGGACGGCGGATACGCCATCGATCCAGGAGGACCGGCCATGACGGCCCTGCGGCAGGATGCCGACCCCGACAGACCCGTGACCGATGCGGGCGTCCCGATCACGACCCGGCGCGCGGAGCGCACCCTGCGCGGCATGGTCTTCGGCCCCGAGGACGGCACGCCCGTCCTGTTCATCGCCGGCGCCGCGACCGGTGCCAGCATGCGCTTCGGCGAGGAGCTGCTCGAGCGCGAGGGCATCCGTCTGCTGACCATGAGCCGCCCCGGGATGGCGGGCTCGGACGAGGACCCGGCGCGCACCCTCGACTCCACGGTCCAGGACTACCGCGCCCTGGTCGAGGAGGTTCTCGGCCCGGACGCCGAACCGCTCCCGGTGGTCGCGAACTCTCAGGGCGGCGTGTTCGGTCTCGGAGCGGCGCTCTCCGGATGGGCCTCGAGCCTCGTCCTCGTCTCCCCGGCCGACGAGGTCGCGTTCCCGCCGATCCGCTCCCTGCTGCCCTCGGAGGCAACGGCGCTGTCGGTCCTCGCCGAGGAGGATCCCGAGGCGGCCGCGACGATCCTCGGCGCCTACACCGCCGAGGCGATGGAGGCGATGGTGCTCGGCGGAGCCCACCCCAGCGACCATGCCGTCTACGCCGAACCGGACTTCCTGGCGCTGTACCGGCGCAGCCTCGCCGAGGGCTTCGCCGACGGAGGGAGCGGCTATGTGCGCGACACCCTCATCGCCATGCGCCCCTGGTCCCTCGCCCTCGAGGATCTCGACGTGCCGGTGACGATCCTGTTCGGCGAGCGGGACGCCGGGCATTCCCCGGACCTGGGCCTCACCCTCGCCGCCCGCATCCCCACCGCCCGCCGCACGGTCGTGCCGGAGGCCGGCGGGGCGCTGCTGTGGACCCATCCCCAGCTCGTGCTCGAGGCCCTCGCCCCGCAGACATGCGGCAGCCGATGAGCATCCCGTGCAGGGGGCATGACGCCTCGGCCCCGGTCCGGGGCGGGTCCGGCGTGCTGCTAGAGTCCGAGCCCACGGACCGGCAGCCGCCGGTCCGCACCGGAGCCTGAACGGAGCCGCTCATGGACGTGGATCCCGCCTTCGACGCACGACGCGCCGCCTACGATGCCGCCACGGCCGCCAGCGGCCGCGCCATGACCGCCTTCGAGGAGCACCTCGCGGCGGCCGTGGTGGCCCTCGCGATCTCCCACGAGCAGCTGAACCTCAAGCTCGACGCCCTGCTCGCGGCGGTTCCCGCGTCCGACGAGCCCGATCAGCGGCCCTGATCCCGCGGCCCCGCGCGGTGCGCAGGGACCCGGGCCCGGCCGCTCCCGGATCACGAGGCCGTCCCGGCGGGACCGACCCCGTGCACAAGGAGAGATGCGCCCCATGACCGACCCTGATCTGAGGATCCGTGCAGACCGCGGCCCCGCCGAGCACCCCGTCCTCGTGGCGATCTGGGCGAGCGCGGTCGAGGCGACCCACGCCTTCCTGGACCCCGAGGACCGCGAGCAGATCCGCGCTCGGCTGATGCCGCAGTACTTCCCGCAGGTCCGGCTGCTGGTCGCCGAGCGCGGAGGCCGCCCCGTCGGGTTCGCGGGCATCGCCGGGACGGGTCTCGAGATGCTGTTCGTCCACGCGGACGAGCATCGGCGCGGCATCGGCGGCGCGCTCCTGGCCCGGGCGATCGCCGAGCACGACATCCGGACCGTCGACGTGAACGAGCAGAACCCGCAGGCGACCCGCTTCTACGCGGCTCGGGGCTTCGAGGTCGTCGGCCGCAGCCCCGAGGACGAGGCCGGTCGGCCGTACCCGATCCTCCACCTCCGACGGAACCCGGGAGCGAAGCCGTGAGCACCAGAGGGCAGAACATCGAAGCCATCGAGCGCGCGCTCGGGGAGCCCTGGGCGAGGACGCGGCAGCGGCTCGAAGAAGCCGGCGGCGCGACAGCGACCCACACGGAGCTCGCTGAGGCGCTGTACCCGCAGCTCGCGCAGACGGTGACGAACCACGGCTGGTGGGTGCAGGGCGCCGTGGTCGCCTACGAGCAGGAGATCGGCCGTCGACTGCCCGGCCAGAGGGCCGACGGCACGTTCACCGTCGCCGCCCGACGTCTCCTGCCCGGGCGGCGCAGCGCCGTCATCGAGCGCTTCGCCGCCCTTCTCTCCGGCGGCGCGATCGGATCGATCGTCCTGGCGGGACCGCCGCGCCGCTCCGAGACGCCGAAGCGCTCGTACTGGCGGGCGGAGACGGTCGAGGGCACCCGTCTCGAAGCGGCCGCAGAGCCGACCGAGGACGACCGTGCGCTGCTGGTGCTCACCGTCGCGAAGCTCCCCAGCCCGGAGGCTCTCGAGGAATGGCGCACGCGCGCCAAGGAGCTGCTCGCCCGTCTGTGAACAGCCCGGCCGCGCGGCCGGGGAGGCGCTGCGGCACCGCTCCGCCGTCGATGCCCGGCCTGGGCCCGGCCGCGCAGCCGATGACGGGTCCGGGCGCGGAGCGCGGGCAGGGTCCCCTCAGGCGGCGCCGTCGGCGGCGGGCCATGCGTTGGGCACGCATCCGCCCAGGTCCATGGACTGCTGCAGCATGACCGGGGCGGCGCGTCCCGCCCCCGGGCAGGCCTCGTGCCGGTGCCCCAGGAAATGGCCGACCTCATGGTTGACCATGTAGGCGCGGTAGGTGGACAGATCCGTGTAGGTCGGGGTCATGAGCGTCCATCGGTCCGAGTTCAGGACCACGTCCGGACCGACCCGACAGCTCCAGGTGCCCTGCGTCCTCGCGGGCGCGCAGAGGGCATCGGTCGTCGGCGGGGACGCGAGGGAGATCGTGAACTCCGCCGTCCCCGGATCCGCGACCTGCGTGAAGGCCACGTCCTCGAGCGGTCCCCAGCCGCGCTCGTCCGCGAGGATCCCCGCGATCTCCGCGGCGACCTCCTCGGGCACGAGGCCCGTCCCGTCCTCGATCCGCAGGGCATAGGTGTGCACGGTCCCGGCCGACCCCGGGGTGCCCGCCGGGGCGGCGAGGGTCCAGGTGCCCGCGCCGACCAGCCCGGAACGCGGCATCTCTCCCGGATCGGTCCCCGTGCCCTCTGTCCCCGTGCTCTGCGTCGTCGTTGCCGTCCCCGCATCCGTCGTCGCGGCGACCGACGACGGCGACGCGACGGACGGGGACCCCGAGACCGGAGCGGAGCTCTCCAGGCTCCGCACGCCCAGCACCCCGAGGCAGACCAGGGCGAGGAGCGCGAGAAGCCCTGCCGCAGAGCGGAGGAGGCGTCCCCGCCGCGTGAGGACGAGGCGAGGACGGGGCGCGGAACCGTGGGGCACAGGGACACGGTAGAGCGCCGTGAGCCCTCCGGGGGCCGATGCCCGAGAACCGGGGCGCCCTCGGCCGCCGGGCTCGGCACGCCCCGGCATCATCGTCGTCGGACTCTCCGCGAGCCTCGCCGTCCACCCGGGGCATCCGCCCGGGAACCCGGGCGCCGCGCCCTGGTGCCCGGGACGCCGGTCCGGGGAACCTCGAGGTCATCGCCCCGCCGATGTGGCCGGGGCACGACCCAGGAGGAGCGCACATGTCCATCCCACCGATCGAATCCGCCGCTCTGGCGCCCGCGCCGACGCGGGTCGCCGCGCGCCGACCGCGCGCCTGGGCATGGGCCGGGGTCGCCGCCGGCGGGCTCGGGATCGCCACCATCCAGGCGAGCATGCTCACCTCGGTGAACTGGGAGCTCACCGCCGGGGACGCCGAGGCGATGCTCGCCGACGCCGCGGAGAACCAGCCGGCCTTCCTCGCCTTCCACCTCCTGGCCGTGCTGACGATGCTCGTCCTGCCCGTCTTCGGCGCCGGGCTGGGGCGGCGCCTGGACGCGCAGAGCCCCGCGGGCTCCCTGCACGGGCCGGTGGCCCAGGCGGGCATCCTGCTCACCGCGGTGGCGCTGCTGCTGGGCAGCGGCCTGGACACGCAGTTCGCCCTCGGACTCTCGGAGCCCGATCTCTTCGTCCCGGAGTCGGCGGCCTTCTACACCGACTGGGTCGCGACGATCCCCTGGCTGTGGGTCGGCGTCGGGCTCTCCGCCCTGGCTCTCGCGGTCTCCTCGCTGAGGCACCGGTCGGCGCCGCGCTGGCTGGGCGTCGTCTCCCTCGTCCTCGGCCTGCTCGTGCTGCTCACGGGCGCCTCCCCGCTGCAGTACCTGGCCGGCTTCATCGGCCCGGTCTGGGTCCTCGTCGTGTCGCTGGGCTTCGCCCTGGGCGACCGTCGCTGACGCCGTCCCGCAGGCGTCGCGTGCGCATCGCCCCGGAGCTCCCCGCCCCGTCGCGGGGAGCTCCCCAGCATCGGCACGCGGGTTATCTTCTGTCCATGACAACGCCGTCGGACCGGTTCCCGGCCCGTCCCCGCATCGCGGTCCTGGTCGTCGTGCTCGCCGCGCTGCCGGCCCTGGCCGGAGTGCTCTGGCAGGTGGCCAGCCGGGTCGAGCTGACGCCGGACGCCCTGTTCCTCGTCGTGGATGCCATGGTCGGGCTCGTCTACGGGGCGGTAGCGGCCGTCGTCCTCTCCCGTCGCAGCCATCCCGTCGTCTGGCTCATCGCGCTCGCGGCGCTCGGCGGCGGGCTCTCCGCGCTGGGCGGCGGCTGGGCGCAGTTCGCCGCCTCCCGCTCCCTGCCGATGGGCGAGGCGGCCATCAGCGCCTTCGGCACGGCCTGGGTGCCGGGAACCCTGGGCCTGTTCCTCGTCCTGCCGTGGCTGGTGCGCGAGACCCCGCTCCCGGCGCGCTCGCGGGTCGGCCTCGTCGTGGGTGTGCTCGTCACGGCCGCCTTCACGATCCAGCGGCTCGCCTTTCCGATGGCCGACAACCAGGCGCTGCTGCTCCTCGTGGTCGTCTGGGGCCTGGTCGCCGGTGCTGACGTCGCCTGGCGGGCCCGGTGCGGTCCCGAGGCCGAGCGTCCGGGTCTCGGGCTGCTCGCGGCGGGGACCGCGGTGATGGCGCTGTCGTTCCTGCCGCTCCTGCTCGTGCCGTACACGTCGGCAGGGGTCGTGCTGCTCGTCCCCGTCCTGCACCTGGTCTGCCAGGCCCTGTTCCCCGGCGCGCTGCTGGTGACCCTGCTGCGCAACCGCCTGTGGGGGATCGACCTCGCGGTGAGCCGCGCCGTGCTGGGCGGCCTGCTCGTCCTCGGCATCGCCCTGGTCTATGCCGCGCTGGTGTGGGCGGTGACCGTGACCGTAGGCAGCGCCGCGATCGCGCAGCTGGTCGCCGCGGTCGGGGTCGTGATCGTGGTGCAGCCTCTGCGGAGCGTCCTGGAGCGGCGGGTGCGCCGGATGGTGTGGGGCGAGGCCGCCTCGCCGGGGCGGGCCGCGTTACGCGTCGGGGAGTCGTTGGCCTCGGTCCAGGACGCGCACCTGCTGCTGGACCGCCTGGCCGCGGCGATCGGCGAGTCCCTGCGTCTCGAATCGGTCTCCCTCGCCCTCGCCGAGGCCCCCGACATCCCGCTCGGACGCTGGGGCGAGGCGACGAGCATCCCGATCGAGCAGGCCGTCCGGGAAGGCGGCGCGGGACCTGCCGTGCTCGGGATCCTCGCGGTCACCCCGAGGCCGGGGGAACGCCTGGACCGCCGCTCCCTGGAGACGCTCGATGGGCTCCAGCCGATCCTGGCCGCGGGATTCGCCCTCGTGCGCTCGGCGCGGGAGGTCGGGCGGGCCCGTGATGCTGCCACCGGGGCACGGCTGGCGGAGCGGCGGCTCATCCGCCGGGAGCTCCATGACGGGATCGGCCCCTGGCTCTCGGGCCTGCGGCTCGGACTCCAGGGCGCGCGCAACCTCCTGCGCACCGATCCGGCGGCGGCGGACAGGGTCCTCGAGGCCCTGCAGGACGAGGCCGCCCGGCGGGTGCAGGACGTCCGGATGCTCTCCCGCAGCCTGCTCCCCCCGATCCTCGAGGAGCAGGGGCTGGGCGCGGCCCTGGCCGAGCTGGTCCGCGGGCATGCCGAGCGCGGCTTCGCGGTGGAGGTGACGACGGCGCCCGGACCCGACCCCGACGGGGCCGAGCCCGCTGCGGCATGGCTGCGCGGGCTCGACCCCCGCGTCGCGGCCGCCGCCTATGCGGTGATCTCCGAGTCCGTGCTCAACGCCGCCCGGCATTCGGGCGCGCGGCGATGCCGTGTCGAGGTGTCCCTGGCCGGGGACACCGCGACGCTCCCGGAGGCGCGGCTGATCCTCCGCTGCTCGGACGCCGGTTCCGGCAGACCCGACGACGTCGCCGACGGCGTCGGCACCGCCTCGATGCGCGAGCGTGTCCACGAGCTCGAGGGAACCCTCGAGATCGCCGCCGGGGATCGCGGGAGCGGGACCATGGTGCACGCCGAGCTGCCCCTGCATCCCGCCGAGGTGCGGGGATGAGCGCGGCGAGCGTCCATGCCGCGGAGCCGGGGCGCCCGGGCACGGTCCGGGTCGTGCTCGTCGATGACCATCCGGTGTTCCGGATCGGCATGGCGGCCCTGCTCGGATCCCTCGACGGGATCGCGCTGGTGGGAGAGGTGGAGAGCGCCCGGGCGGCCCGGGGGCTGTTCGCCGGTCCGCTGGCCGCGGACGTCGTGCTCATGGACATCGACCTCGGCGACGGCTCGGGCATCGACCTGACCCGGGACCTGCTGCGGGACCGTCCCGGGCTGCGGGTTCTCATGGTCTCCATGCATGAGGACGACGACTCCGTGGTCGCAGCCGTGCGGGCGGGGGCCCGCGGCTTCCTCGTGAAGTCCGCGCCGCCGGACGCGGTCGAACGGGCCCTGCGGGCGGTGGCCGCGGGAGAGATGATCCTCTCGCCGGCCGTCGCCGAACGGGCCATGGCCTATCTCGTCGGCGGAGCCCCGGCCGTGCGTCTGCCGTTCCCGCAGCTCACGCCTCGGGAGCGCGAGGTGCTCGACCTCGTCGCCCGCGGCCTGGACAACGCGAGGATCGCGCACAGGCTCTCGCTCAGCCCCAAGACGGTGCGCAACACGGTCGCCACGGTGCTCGCCAAGCTCTCCCTGCGCGACCGGGCGGATGCCATCGTCAGCGCCCGGGCGGAGGGGCTGGGCGGGGGAGCGGACGGGCCCGCTGGATGAGGACCGGTCCGAGGCTCGCTGCTCCCGGGGCCCGGGTCCTGAGCGGTGCTGACCGGATCACGGTCCCGGCAGGCACGGTCCCGTCACCGCCGTCCGGCGGATGCCGATGGATGTCAGTCGATCGGCAGGGCGGTGATGACGAGCAGCGCGATCACCAGCACACCGAGGAGCACCGAGGACGCGCACCCCAGGCCCAGAAGGGTGTTCCCGCCCTGGTGGGAGGAGCGGCGGGGATCTGCCGGATCGACCCGGACCTCGAGCGGGGATCCCGGGACCGGCAGGGTCCGCACCGGCAGGTCCGAGGTCCCGGCGTGCACGGGGCCGTCCGGGCGGGTGCGGTAGGCGTAGGTGGCGAAGTACCGGCGGCGGTTGATCCTGTTGAGCGACCCGAGCAGGCGCCTCTCGCTGCCGGTCACGACG
Source organism: Brachybacterium hainanense (assembly GCF_042434575.1). Taxonomy (NCBI): domain Bacteria; kingdom Bacillati; phylum Actinomycetota; class Actinomycetes; order Micrococcales; family Dermabacteraceae; genus Brachybacterium; species Brachybacterium hainanense. The sequence goes on along the minus strand of NZ_JBHLSV010000003.1, from coordinate 103,640 downwards.
GCGCGGACGATCGGCCAGCCGACGGTGATCCGGTCGTGCCGCCACGTCCTCCACAGCGTCGACCCGGTCGCGGAGACCACGGCGAGCGCGAGGCCCGCCCAGATGATGACCAGCACGAGCTTCACGAGTCCTCCAGGATGATGCGGGCCGCCATGGATCCGCTGCCGCGTCCACGTCCGGCGCCAGCATAGGGCGTCCGCGAGCGCACCGCGCAGGGCCCTCCGGGTAGGGTCGGTCCTCGGAACTCAGGCAGCGGGCACCGGCCCCGGAGGGGAGCGGACCATGACGGCGACGCTGGTGGCATCGGCCCTGGCCGGAGGGCACGGCCATCGCACCCTGTTCGAGGGTCTCGACCTGACCGTCGCCCCGGGCGAGGTGATCGGCGTGGTCGGGGCGAACGGGGCGGGGAAGTCGACGCTGCTGCGCCTGCTGGCCGGGGTCGAGGCCCCGCTCTCGGGCCGCGTCTCCCTCGCCCCGTCCGACGCCTTCGTCGGCTTCCTCCCTCAGGAGCACGAGCGGATCTCCGGGGAGAGCGTGGCCGCGTTCATCGGCCGGCGCACCGGATGCGCCGCCGCGACCGCGGCGATGGACGCGGCCGCCGCTGCGCTCGCGGATCCCTCCGCTCCCGCCGCGGCGGCCGACGCCTACTCCCTCGCCCTGGACCGCTGGCTCGCGAGCGGCGCCGCGGACCTCGAGGACCGCATCCCCCGGGTGCTCGCGGAGCTCGACCTCGACCTCGGGAACGCGCCCGAGGCCGTCATGATGACCTCCCTGTCCGGAGGCCGGGCCGCCCGGATCGCTCTCGCCGCCCTGCTGCTGTCCCGCGTCGACCTCGTGCTGCTGGACGAGCCCACCAACGACCTCGACCTCGACGGCCTCGTCCGCCTCGAATCCTTCGTCCGGGGCCTGCGCGGCGGGGTCGTGCTGGTCAGCCACGACCGCGAGTTCCTGGCCCGCTGCGCCACGAGCATCCTCGAGCTCGACCTCGTCCAGCGCTCCCACCGTCTCTACGGCGGCGGCTACGAGTCCTATCTCGAGGAGCGCGCCACCGTACGCCGGCATCGCCGCGAGCAGTACGAGGAGTTCGCCGCGCAGAAGGCGGACCTCGTCGCCCGCGCCCGCACCCAGCGCGAATGGTCCAGCCAGGGCGTCCGCAACGCGATGCGCAAGAACCCGGACAACGACAGGATCCGCCGCCGCGCGCAGAGCGAGTCCAGCGAGAAGCAGGCCCAGAAGGTCCGGCAGATGGAGAGCCGCATCGCCCGGCTCGAGGAGGTCGAGGAACCGCGCAAGGAATGGCGTCTGGAGTTCACCATCGGCGCCGCGCCCCGCTCGAGCACCATCGTCGCGACCCTCGACGCCGCCGAGCTGCGCCAGGGCGACTTCACCCTGGGCCCCGTCTCCGTGCAGGTCGAGGCCGGGGACCGGATCGGGATCACCGGCCCCAACGGTGCCGGCAAGTCGACCCTGCTGCGCGTCCTGCTGGGAGCTCAGCTGCCTGACGCAGGACGGGCGAGCCTTGGAGCGAGCGTGCGGATCGGCGAGATCGACCAGGCCCGCTCCGCGCTTGCGGAGGGGCTCCCGCTCGCCGAGGCCTTCGAGGCCGTCGTGCCCGAGATGACCGCGGCCGAGGTCCGCACCCTGCTCGCGAAGTTCGCGCTCACGGCGGATCACGTCGCGCGCCCCGTCGGGCAGCTGTCCGCGGGGGAGCGGACCCGCGCGGGCATGGCGCTGCTGCAGGCCCGCGGCGTGAACCTGCTTGTCCTGGACGAACCCACCAACCACCTCGACCTGGAGGCCATCGAACAGCTCGAGCAGGCCCTCGACTCCTACACGGGCACGCTCCTGCTGGTCACCCACGACCGGCGCATGCTCGAGACGGTGCGCCTGGACCGCCGCTGGCACGTCGAGGCGGGGACGGTGCAGGAGCGATGACCTGGCGCGAGGATCGGGTCGGCGCCGCGCTCGCCGGCACCAACCCGACCGTGCTCGCGGAGCTCGACGCCGCCTTCGCGGTGATCGGCGACGTCCAGTTCCTGCCCGGCTACACCCTCGCGCTGACGAGGACGCCCGGTGCGGACCGGCTCACCGACCTGCCCCGAGCGGAACGCCTGCAGTACCTCTCCGATGTCGAGCTGATCGCCGCCGCCGTCGAGGCGGTCTGCGCCGGGCGCGACCCGGCCTTCCGGAGGGTGAACATCGAGATCCTCGGCAATGCCGACGCATTCCTGCACGCGCACATCTGGCCCCGCTACGACTGGGAGCCGGCGGAGCTCGTCCGCCGCCCGGTGTGGCTGTACCCGCGGGAGCGCTGGGCGGACCCTGCGCAGATGCTCGGTCCCCGGCACGAGGACGTGCGATGCTCGCTCGCCGCAGAGATCGGGCGGCTCAGCGGGCGGGACGAGCGAGGCCCGTCCGATGCGCCCACACGGCGACCTGCAGACGGTCCCGCAGACCCAGCTTCGCGAGCACCCGCCCCACATGGGTCTTGACCGTCGCCTCCGAGAGATGGACGCTGGCGCCGATCTCCGCATTGCTGAGCCCGTCGGCGAGCAGCCGCACGATCTCGATCTCACGCTCGGTCAAGGACGTGGCCGCCTCCGGGACGGTGTCGGCGGCAGCGGGCGGAGGGGCGGCGAGCAGCTGCTCCACGAGCCGGGCGGTGATCGCGGGGGAGAGCACGGAGTCGCCGCGCGCGGCGGCCCGCACCGCCCCGACGAGCTCGGCGACGGGAGCGTCCTTGACCAGGTAGCCGCAGGCGCCGGCCCGCAGCGCCGCGTGCACGAGCTCGTCCGCGTCGAAGGTGGTCAGCACCAGGATGCGGGTGCGGGGCGCAGCCTGGAGGATGCGGTGCGTCGCGGCGATGCCGTCGAGGACCGGCATCCGCACGTCCAGCAGCACCACGTCCGGTTGCGTGCGAGCGGAGGCCCGCACCGCCTGGGCACCGTCGGCCGCCTCGCCCACCACCTGCAGGTCCTCCTGCGTCGCGAGCGTCGCCACGACCCCGGCCCGCACCAGATCCTGGTCATCGACCACGAGCACCCGGATCATCGCACGCTCCTCTCCCGGACCGGGGCCGGGACCCGCAGATGGAGCGTGAAGCCGTCGTCGGCGTCGATGCTGAGCGCGCCGCCGATCGCGGCCAGACGCTCCCGCATGCCGGGCAGCCCTGCGCCCGTCCCGGCGGTCGATCCCGCGGAGGCGGGGATGTCGTTGCTCAGACGGATCACCAGCTGATCCTCTCCCCAGACCTCCGTCCACAGGAGCACCCCGCCGCCGTGTCGCAGCGCATTGGTGAGCGCCTCCTGGAGGACCCGGTGCACGGCGAGCTCCGTCGCGGTCCCCAGGGCACGCGGCGCGCCCTGCACGTGTCGATCCACGACCAGCCCCAGACCGCGCATCCGGCCGAGCAGGTCGTCCACCTCGGCGAGACCCGGCGGGGGGATGCGCGCGTCCTCGGCGGAGCGCAGGGTCCGCAGCGTCCCGCGCAGATCGCGCAGAGCGTCCCGGGCCGTCTCCTCGACCCGGTCGAGGGCGGTCTCCGCCTCGGGGCGTGCGGCGGCGAAGCGGGCCACCCGCGCCTGCGCGACGACCACCGTGAGCGCGTGGGCGAGCACGTCGTGCAGGTCACGGGCGATGCGCGCCCGCTCCGCCGCCTCCGCCTGCTCGATGCGCAGCTGTCGTCCCCGTCGTTCGAGACCGAGCGCCTCCGCGGTCAGGCGCGCGCTGCGCAGCTCCGCCCGGCGCTGCAGCCCCATCGCCACGGCCGCGCTGCACAGCGCGAGGAGCAGGAGGGCGAGCATCCACGCAGACGGGCCGAAGGCGGAGCGCGCGATCATGGGATCGCGCCCGTAGAGCAGCGCCGCACCGCACGGGGCCAGCACCGCCACCACCAGGGCGAGGCGCCGGTCGCCCTGCGCGGCGGCGGCCTGCAGCGCCACCAGGAGCAGCAGGGCGGACGGCACCAGCACGGCGAGCCCGCTCATCGCCGCGGCTCCGGCCAGACAGGCCAGCACGACCGGCAGGACGACCCCCGGACGCGTCGAGCGCCAGCACAGCGCCACGTGCGCGGCCGATGCCAGAGCCACGATCACGGGGCCCGCCGGAGAGGAGAGCGGCAGCAGCATCATCACCGCCGTCGGCGGGAGCAGGACGCCCGCGAGCGCGGCGGCCAGGGCGACGTCCCGCCGGGTGGGACGCGGGATCCGATGAGGCATGGGGGCTCCTTCAGCGGGCGAGGGCCGCCGCATCGGGCTCCGCGGCCGAGGGGTCGGACTCCTCGTAGAGCACGGTAGCCGCTGCGACGATCACGCCGAGGGCAAGCCACGTCGTGTACACGCCGAGGACGATGCCGGTGCGCCCGCCGCCCTCGAAGGCGACCGGGGCCGCCGCGACCCCGGTGACCTGGGCGAGGAGCCCGAAGACCATCAGGGCTCCCATGCTCAGCAGGGCGAGGGAGCCGATCCATCCGCATGCGGCGACGAGGCGCGCGGGCCGTGCCCCGTCCCGCGCCGCGGTCAGGACGAGCACGCCGCCCGCCGCGATCCCGAACAGGAGCAGCTCCATGAGCGGGGCCCCTGCCTCGCCGCTCGCCCACCAGACGAGCTTGAGCAGCGGGTACGGCACGCAGGCCAGGAGACCCGCTGCGCGCAGGAGCCTCATCGCCCGCCGATGACCGGCCCCTCGCGCATCGGAGGTGCGGCGCGCGCGACGCAGGGCACGACCGAGCCCGATCGCGCAGAAGACCGCCGCGAGCGATGCCGTCCGGGCGATCGCCCCGGAGACGTCCAGGAGCGCGAAGGATCCGGCGGGGATGCCGGTCACGGCGAAGAATCCGCGGAAGGCGTCGAGCACCGCTCCGCCGGAGCCGCCCAGCAGCAGCACGGCGGCGGTCCACGCCGCTGCGGAGGCCAGGGGTCGCCGCCGCCGGGACAGGAGGACGGCGGCCGCGAGCACGAGGGAGCCGATGCCGGCGAGCCAGGGCGGAGGGAAGACCAGCGCGTAGTCGGCGCCGGGCCCGGCCAGCTGGGCGAGCAGGGAGGCGGTGCCGGCGAGGACGGCACCCCCGGCGGCGAGGGCGCCGGACCGGCGGAGCGCCGGAGCCGGGGCGACGGAGGACGAGGACGGGATGGGGGCTGTGCGAGGAGTCATGGTCCCAGCCTGGGCCCGCGCGGTGGCGGGGGGATCGCTCTCAGGTCGCGGGCGTCGAGACCTGGGTCGCGGGCGTGGCGGGGCCCGTCCGGTCCCCGGTCAGTCCCGGTCGGGGCGTCGGCGCCCCTGCTTGACCTCTCCCCGTCGTTTCTTCGCGGCGAGGCGCCGACGCTGGGAACCGCGGGTCGGCCTGGTCGCCCGGCGCACGGGGGCGGGCATGACCGCCTCGCGCAGCAGGGCCGCGAGCCGCTCCCGGGCGGCGATGCGGTTGCGGCGCTGGGAGCGGTGCTCGGCCGCGGCGACCGCGAGGACGGTGCCGTCCAGACGACGGCCCAGCGCCGCGAGAGCCCGCTCGCGCTGGGTCGCGTCCAGGGCCGTGGTGGTCGCGAGGTCGAGGCGCAGCTGCACGCGGGAGTCGCTCGTGTTCACTCCCTGTCCTCCTGGGCCGGAGGCGTGGGAGAAGGTCTCCTCCAGCTCCGCGGCGGGGATCCGCATGCCGTGCGGGGCGCCGGGACCCGGAGAGACAATCAGATCATCCACGGTCCCATCATGCCGGGAGGCGGTTCCACAGCTGGTGGGTGAGGCCGCTGGGGGAGGCGATCGTCTCCACCTCGAAGCGGTCCTGCACGTTTCCGAGCCCCTCCCACAGGGACGTCCCCTCGCCCAGCACGATCGGCACGATGATCAGGTGCATCATGTCGATGAGGTCCGCGGCCAGGAACTGCCGCACTGTCGTGGGCCCGCCGCCGATGCGGACGTCGAGCCTGCCCGCGGCCTCCTGCGCGAGGGCGAGAGCCTCGGCAGGGGAGGCGTCCACGAAGCGGAAGCTGGTGCCGTTCGCGAACTCCATCGGCGGGCGCGGATGATGCGTGAGCACGTAGACCGGGGTCCGGAACGGCGGCTCCTCGCCCCACCAGCCGCGCCAGCCGTCCTCCGGCCAGGGACCCGTCTGGGGCCCGAACTTGCGCCGCCCCATGATCTCCGCGCCCACGCCCTGCCCCCACAGACTGGTCAGCGCCCGGTCGAGGGTGATCGGGGCATCGGCATGCTGGACGCCGTGGATGACGCGGCCGTCGAACTGGCCGAACAGGGCCCGGGCAGCGCCGATGGGCTCCTCGAGGGTCACGGTCGTCCCCGCGGCGTAGCCGTCGAGGGAGACCATCATGTTGTGAACGCGGGTGCGGGTCATGGGGCGCAGTCTGGCAGGTTCGATGCGCTCGGCACCAGGTCCTGCCAGCGACGTCAGCGGGCGAGCGTCTCGTAGGGCTCCTGCAGGGCAGGGAAGAAGGCGTCCCAGCGCACGGCGTCGGGGTCGGTGCCGGCGAGCGCCCGGGCGAGGCGCTCGAGGTAGTACTCCCATCCGGGGCCGATGCTGCCGAGGGGGTCTTCGCCGACCTCCTGGGCGAACAGCAGATCGGTCCCCTCTCCTGACGGGGTCAGCGCGATCCGCAGGTGCCAGGCGCCGTCCCCCGTGCTCGTGTCCAGGGCGAAGGACCGCTCCGGCACGCAGTCGCGGATCACGCAGTGCTCGGGCTCGACGTCCTCGCCCTCGGCGGTCATGAAGAAGGTGACCTGCCCGGAGGCGGGATCGCCCTCGATGCGGCCGATCCATCGCTCGAGCCGGTCCGAGACGGTCAGCGCCTCCCAGAGCGTGCGGACGTCGACCGGATAGGAGCGGATCAGCTGCAGCTCGGGGCCGCGGGGCCCGTCCTCCAGCTGTCCGTGCAGGGGCGGGGTGCTCGTCATGAGCCGTCCTCCTCGTGATCGTGCTTCCGGGACGCGGTCCGCCGGTGCCGCGCCGCTCGGGCGTCGGCCTGGCGGATCCTCTCCCGCAGCGCCATCCGCTGCTCCTCGGGCCAGGGACCGGACTCGGCGAGCGGGATCTCGGTCATATGGCGACGCTCCTGCTCGGGGATCCGGGCGACCAGCAGATCGGGGTCGCGCTCCGCCGTCGCGTACAGGTCCGGTCCGTCGGCGTAGTACGGATCGGCGAGCACCAGGATCCCGTCGGCGCGGCGCATGACGTTGCTGGGATTGGTGTCCAGGGGGCCGCACCAGGGGAGCGCCGCACGGGCGAGGGCATGCACCCGGTCCACGACGGCCAGCAGCGCCGGATGCTCCCGCGGGAGGGCGGCGAGGAAGGCCGCCGCCTCCCGCGCCGGGACCGGCAGCAGGAGCTCCATGATCTGCAGATCCGCGCCTCCGCGGAGCCGCTCGTGCGTGACCAGGTGCGGCACCCGTCCGCTCGCCGCGGCCTCCCGGTACAGGCGCGCGGTGAAGGGACCCACCGGGTCGAAGGGGCTGATGCGCGCCGCGCGCGTGCCGTCGGGCGAGGCCAGGGCGTATGCCCAGTCGCCCTTGCCGCACGGCGTCCAGCCCTCGGCGCGCAGCTGGGCGTCGACGTCGTGGTGCGTCCGGAACGGTTCCATCGGACCATTGTGTCCCTCGCGGGCGCCGGGCCGACGCGGGATCCCGCGTCCTCGACGGGGCGGGACCCTCAGCCTCGTGCGGCGATGAGGACGAGGAAGTCGGAGTCCTCCCCGAAGGGGCGCAGGTCCCAGGAGGAGAACCGGGCCTGGACCGCGAGCCCCGCGGCCTCCAGGTCCTCCTCGTACCGGGCGAAGGAATATCCGCGTCCGGCACCGAATCCGGTGACCAGGCGCCCGTCCGCGGCGAGCGCGCCGGCGAGGTTCGATGCGACGGCGGGCCGCGAAGCCGGGTCGAGGAAGGTGAGCACCTGGCCCGCGCACACCACCAGGTCGTACCCGGTGCCGAGGTCAGCGGTCGCGAGGTCGCCCACCCGCCATCGCCCAGCCGGATGATCCGACCGGGCGACCTCGATGAGGACCTCGTCGAGGTCGACGCCCGTGACATCGTGCCCGCGGCCGAGCAGGTACCCGCCCACGCGTCCCGTCCCGCAGCCGGCGTCGAGGATCCTCGCGGCGCGTCCCGCCATCGCGTCGACCAGGCGCGCCTCCCCGTCGAGATCGCGGCCCTCCGCCGCCATCCGGACCCAGCGCTCGGCGTAGGCCCGGGAATGCCCGGGATTCGCGCGACGGACCTCGTCCCACAGATGCGAGTAGCTCATGGATCCATTGTGGACCTCGTGCGCGGACTCGGTCCGTCCCGCCCCTGTGGCACGCTGGAGGGCATGAGCATCCTCGACACCGAGCTCCGTCTCCTCGACGGCACCCCCACCACCCTGCGCGAGCTGACCGGCGGTCGCCCGGCTCTGCTCGTGAACGTCGCCAGCCGCTGCGGGCTCACGCCCCAGTACGCCCAGCTCGAGGAGCTCGCCCGCAGCCGCGGCAGCGAGCTCGCCGTCCTCGGCCTGCCCTGCAACCAGTTCATGGGACAGGAGCCGGGCACACCGGAGGAGATCGCGGACTTCTGCAGCACCACCTACGGCGTGACCTTCCCGCTGACCGAGAAGATCGAGGTCAACGGCGAGGGGCGCCACCCGCTGTACGCGGCGCTCACGCGGACGGCGGACGCGGACGGCGAGGCCGGGGACGTGCAGTGGAACTTCGAGAAGTTCCTGCTCGCCGCCGATGGAGAGGTCACGGCGCGCTTCCGTCCGCAGACCACGCCGGACGACCCCGCGGTCACCGCCGCGATCGACGCTTTCACCCCCTGATCCTCGTCGGCGCGAGGCCGGCTGCTCAGAGCATGCGGCGCAGCGTGCGGATGTTCCGGTTGGTGGTCGTGGACCGGAAGCGGGCCGCGGCCAGGCGCCGGGCGAACGGCGTCGTCGTGCTCGTCCCCTTCGTCCCCCGCCAGTACAGGACGCCCTCGCCCGCCGCGACGGGATCGGTCGCATCGGCCGGATCCGTCCCCTCGAGGAGCTCGTCGAGCGAGGACGCGGCGGAGGAGAAGATGACGTACGCGTGATGCTCCGCGTCCTCCGCGAAGGGATAGCCTGCGACGATCGCGGCGAGATCGGCGTGGCGCAGCAGCACGATCCAGGCCTCGTAGCCGAAGCGCTCGGAGAGCGCCTGCTCGATGCGGGCCTTGAGAGCGGCGGGCTGTCCCGCATCGGTCTCGAAGACGACGTTGCCGGAGGCGAGCACGGTGCGGACCTCGGCGAAGCCGAGCTCGCGGAACAGGGCGGCGAGCTCCGCGCTGCGGATGCTCACGCCGCCCACGTTGATGCCCCGCAGCAGGGCGATCCATCGAGTCATGCGACGATGCTACGGTCCCCGGCAGTCCCGGCGAAGGAGCCCCCATGACCCGTGTCACCCTCACCGGGCGTCTGATCTGCGCCGATGCCGCGGAGGCCGGGGCCGTGGCCCGACACCTCCCGCAGCATGTGCAGCTGACCCGCGCAGAGCCCGGCTGCCTCTCCTTCCGCGTCGAGCAGACCGCGGATCCGCTCGTCTGGCAGGTCGACGAGCTCTTCTCCGACGAGGCGTCCTTCCGCGCCCACCAGCAGCGCGTCGCGGCGAGCGACTGGGGCGGCGCGACCGCCGGGATCGTCCGCGAGTACCGGATCGACCCGCCGCAGGACTGACGACGAGCCGCCGGTGGATCCGTCTCGGCAGCGCAGGGACCGCGGGGATGGGGCGCCGGCCGCGCTGTCGACGAAAGTCGCTCGCCCTCCCGGTCCCCTGCATGGTCGGATCGATCCATGGACCATCACGAGGCACCCTCGCCCCGCTCCCTGCCCGCCGCGGCCGGCGCCGTGCTGGGGGGCATCCTCTCCGCCAACAGCATCCCCCACCTGGCGACGGCCGCGGCCGGACGGCGGATGCTGACACCGCTCGCCGGGAAGGACTCGTCCCCCGCGGTCAACGCGCTCTGGGGCGCCGCGAACCTCGCCGCCGGGCTGCTGGTCATCCGCGCCGCGACCGCGAAGGGCGCCCGGTGGGCTCCCCAGCTGCCCCGCATCGCCGCGGGCGCCGCCGCGTTCTCCCTGTGGGCGGTCGTGGGGGAGAAGGTGTTCGGGTTCACCGAGAAGACGGAGGCTTCTGCACCGCGGACCTGACGGCGACGGCGGGAGCCGCGGCGATGGAGCCCCCGATGCCCGGGGCGCCGACCGCGCCGCCGTCCACCTGGCTGTCACCTGGACGTCCCCGCAGGTACGTCTGTGCCACACGATCGTGTCAAACGTTCTGGCTAGCGTCAGCGAGGTCCCTCCCTGCCGACTCCAGGAGTCATCATGTCCCGCCTCCCACGGACCGCCGCGCCCTCCCGATCCACCCTGCGGCGCATCCCGATCGCGCTCGCTCTCGCCGCCGCCGTCGGCCTCACGCCGGCGCTCGCCGCGGCCGGGCCCCTGCCCCGCACTGCCCCCGTCGAGCTGCCGGCCGGGCCGACGGCCCCGCTCGAGCGGACCCCGCTGCCGACCCCGAGCGTCGAGGCTCCCGCCCCCGATGTGCTGGACGTGGACGTCGACGCGAGCGGCCTCGTCGAGCAGACCTCGACGCGGACCATGACCGAGTTCGGGGCCGCCCCGCGCATCGTCGAGGATCCTGCGCTGGGCCGGGAGGTCGTCTCCTACGACGGCACCACCGCGACCCGCTACGACTTCGCCGACGGCTTCACGCGCACCCAGGAGGCCGTCACCCTCGAATGCACCGTCCGCTTCGACGACGGCCTGGGCCCGGGCGACGACGAGGGCCGCGGCAACTTCTGCGGCGCCAAGGAGGGTGGCGGCTACTCGCTGACCGTCTACGGCTCCACGCTGAAGATGATGGTCAACGTCGACGGGACCTATTACGGCGCCGGCACCGAGATCCGGCAGGGAGTCTGGTACCACGTCACCGGCACCTGGGACGGCGAGACCGTCGCCCTGTACCTGAACGGCGAGAAGGCAGCGCAGACCCCGACCAGCGGATCCTCGGTGAAGGCGCCGCCCAGCACCGCCGCCCACCAGTTCTTCCTCGGCGCCGACACCAACAAGAGCGGGGACCCCCAGTTCCACGGCACCGTCTCCGTCGCCGGCGCCGGCATCTTCTCCCGCGCCCTCGGCGCCGAGGAGGTCACCGCCCGCTACGCGCAGGCCCTCGCCGACCGCACGGAGGACCGGCCCTCCTTCGCCCTCGCCGCGCCCGCGGAGGGAGGCCGGCTGTCCGCGCCGACGACCCTCGCCGGGAGCATCGACCACGAGGAGCTGCTCGCGTCGCCGCTGAGCTTCACCCTCGACGGGAAGCCGGTCGGCCTCGGCGACCCGATCGGCCCCGGCCTCGCCGCAGGGGAGCACACGATCGCCTGGAGCGGCCGCGACCAGCTGGGCGAGGAGATCGCCGGGAGCGCCGTCTTCACCTCCGCCGAGCTTCCCGTCCCCGGAGGGATCGCGCAGAGCAGCGGGCGGAAGACCGCTCACCTCACCGCCCGCGCGACCAGCCCCTCCGGCGGCGACCTGCGCACCACCTTCCGCGAGGGCGACGTCTCCGCGGCGCGGTCCGCGCAGCAGGGCGTGCTGGACCCGACCGACCTCGCCGACGACGGATCGATCGCCGCCGATGTCGTCCTCCAGGAGCCGCAGGAGGTCCGCGACGCCCTCGCCCCCGGCGACGGCGCCGACCAGGACTCCCCGGTCACCGCGAAGATCCCCGCGCTGCGCGCGGACATCCCCGCGACCGGCGCCGGCCAGGAGGTGCGGTGGAGCGGCCAGGTCGACCCGGCCCGCTCCGTCAGCCTGCTCCTGCTGGATGAGGAGACCGGCCGCTACGAGGTCGTCGACACCGCCCGCGGCACCTCCGAGGGCGTCACCCGGCTGCGCGCGACCGCGGCGGCCCGTCACGGCTCCGGCGGGAGCATCGACACCCTCGTGATCGGCACCGACCCCTTCGCCGACGACCTCGACAAGCCTGTCGAGGACGGGTTCGAGGACCCCGAGGACTACGACTTCTCCCTCATGCACATCACCGACACCCAGTACCTCAGCCAGGGGGCGACGCAGAAGAAGACCCCGGAGGAGCGCGCCGAATGGGCGAGCGCCTACGAGGAGTCCTACCGCTGGGCCGCGGAGAACGCGGAGGATCGCAAGATCGCCTATGTCGCCCACACCGGCGACATCATCGAGGACTGGAACGGGGGCGCGAAGAACCGCGACAGGGCGGAGACGGAGATGCAGTTCGCCTCCCGCACCCAGAAGATCCTCGAGGACACGGGGCTGGTGCACTCGGTGCTCCCCGGAAACCACGACAACCTCGCCGGCGACGACACCGGCAGCGACAGCCTCTACAACGAGTACTTCGGTCCGCAGCGCTACGAGACGCTCGCGCAGCAGGACTCCTGGAAGCAGGCCGGCGCCGAGTACCACCCCTGGAAGCCGGGCGACAACGACAACAGCTACACGATCTTCACCGCGGGGGGCCAGGACTTCGTGGCCCTCAGCCTGGGGTACTCGGTCACGCAGGAGGAGACCGACTGGGCCAGCGGCGTGCTCGACCAGTACGCGGGCCGCGACGCCATCATCCTCACCCACGCCTACGCCAAGCCCAGCTCCTCCCCGGACGGCCGCGGCGCCCCGTTCTCGCAGGACGGCGCGATCATCCACGACCAGCTGCTGGAGAAGCACCCCAACGTGGCGATGGTGCTGTCCGGGCATGAGCACGGCGTGAGCATCGGTGTGCGCAGGGACGTCGGGCAGAAGGGGAACAACGTCGTCGAGCTGCTGGCCGACTACCAGTTCTACGAGGTCGGCTCCGATCAGCTGGGCCTCGCGGGCGTGGGCGGCTACGACGGCGACACGGGGCTCCGCTTCGGCGCCGCCTTCTTCCGGCTGCTCCAGGTCGACCTGGACCGCGGCGAGGTCTCCGTGGACACGTACTCGGCATACCTCGACGAGTTCGGGGCCACCGAGTACGACACCAAGCACCGCTACGACGGACGCGAGGACGACTTCCGCCTCCCCGTCCAGTTCCAGGGCCGCTCGACGGCGTTCTCCACGGAGTCGCTGCTGGGCCTGACTCCGACCGACCGGGTGATCGGCGAGGTCGTCCACCCCTCGGGCGAGGACGCCGCGGTGGACTGGACGGGGCTGAAGAACAAGCGGGTGTACGGCTGGTTCGCGACGACGCAGGACGCGGCCGCCACGGATCCGCGCGAGGGGATCGTCCAGAGCGGCGCTCTGACCGCCTACGCGAAGCCGCTCGCGCCCGGGAAGCCGGACACGGCGGGCTGATCCCGGTTCCCGGCGCGACGACGCCGGCCCGCCCGGTCACCCGACAGGGCGGGCCGGTCTCGTTCCGGGGCCGATCTCGCGTGCTCTCACCGCCGCGAGGAGGGGGCCGCGTCGTCGTCCGAGGGCGCCGAGGCCCCGTCGGGGAGCTCCAGGCGCTGCAGCCGCGCAGGATCCAGGATCGAGGTGAGCGCTCGGATGCGGCCGCCGGACACGGTGCAGGCCATGAGGGCGAGGGGGCGGCCGGAGGCTTCGGACACGAGGATCCCGGGCTCGCCGTCGACGCCGATGCGCCGCGCGCGCACCTGCGGACCGGGGTCGCGGCCGATCGCCGCGAGCACCTCCTCGCGGCCCGTCCCGGTCGCGGTCCCGCGGCGTGTGATCCGGGTCCACGACACGTCCGGGGCCAGCAGGGAGAGGAGCTCCGTGAACTCTCCGCGGCGCGAGGCCCGGAGGAAGGCGTCGACGACCTCGCGCCGCTGCGCGGGGGGACCGTCGGGCGCGGGCTGCTCGCGGACCCGGCGACGGGCGCGGCTCGCCATCGCCCGCGCGGTCCCTTCCGTGGTGCCGGCGATCGGGGCGACCTCCGCGAAGGGCAGCGCGAACACGTCATGGAGGACGAAGGCGAGGCGCTCGGGCGGGCGCAGCTCCTCGAGCACGACGAGCAGGGCGAGCCCGAGGCCGTCCGCGTTCTCCGCGGCCTGCGCCGGGTCCTCGGCGCGCACCGCGTCCGGCGAGTCGAGGGTGAGCAGCGGATCCCGGGCGATGTCGAGGACCGTGCTCTCCCGGACCGCGCGGCGCCGCAGCACGTCGACGCACAGGCGCCCGACGACGCGGCTCAGCCAGGCCCCCAGGTCCTCGATTGGCGGGCCGTCGTGGCGATCCAGGCGCAGCCAGGCGTCCTGGACCACGTCCTCCGCATCGGCGCGGGAGCCGAGCGTGCGCGCGGCGATCGCGAGCAGACGGGGGCGATGCCTCTCGAACTCCTCAGCCTCCCGAGCAGCGACCTGCGGAGACGTGTCGCGTGTCACACTCCTGCCTCCTGCTGCTGCGTTCTCATCGCCCCGGACATCTCCCTGGTGAACGCCACGATGAAAGGACATGATCATGACCGCTCTCGAATGGTTCCTCTGGATCCTGACCTGGGCCCTCGGGCTCGCCTTCGCCGCCGGGGCCCTCGGCCAGCTGCTCCTGCCCAAGGAACGCTACCGTGCAGTCGGGAAGAGCCAGGAATGGACGGACGACTTCAGCACCGCGCAGCTGCGCGGGATCGGTGCGATCAAGATGCTCGGGGCGATCGGCCTGCTCCTCCCCGCGGTGACCGGGATCCTCCCGATCCTCTCGCCGCTGGCGGCCTGCGGGCTGGCCCTGTTCATGGCCGGCGCCGCGACCGAGCGGTACCGCCGCGGCGAAGGGGCCTTCATGGCCGGGGACGTCGCCTTCGTCCTCGCCTTCGCATTCCTCGCCTGGGGCCGGTTCGTCCTCGCACCCCACGGCGCCTGAGAGGCGCGGTGCGCCGAGGCGCCGTCAGCCGGTGAGCCCGTCCGATTCCGCGAGCAGGCGAGCGAGGGTGCTGCGGCCCAGCTCCGCCATCGGCGGATTCGTGACCTCGTAGTACCAGACCAGCCCCATCGCCTGCGCGAAGGCCCACGCCGCCCCGCGCCGCCACTCCAGCTCCGGGCAGTCCAGGTGCTCCCGCAGCATCGCCCGCGCCGGGGCCTCCAGCAGATGCCAGGCGCAGACCAGGTCGAGAGCGGGATCCGCGGCAGCGAAGCCCCCGGTGTCCAGGACGCCGACCAGGCGGCCGTCCGCGACCAGCAGGTTCGCGGGGATCAGGTCGGCGTGGCTCATGACATCGGGGTCCTCGCGCGGCAGGGCTCGCAGGCTCGACCACAGCGTGCGCAGCTCCGACATCGCCAGCATCCCCTCGCTGCGCTCGAAGCACTGCGTCATCCACGCGTCCTGTCCGGTGAGGTCCCCGCCGCGACCGGTCCCGCCGAAGCTGCGGCCGAGGGTGCCCGCCTCCCGCAGCGCGCCGATCAGCCGCGCCAGATCGTCGGCGAAGCCTGCGGAGCCGGCGACGGAGGTGGGGGTCGCGACCTCGCCGGGGACCCAGGTCTGCACCGAGAACGGCAGCGGATACCCCCCGTCCCCCTCGCCGATGGTGACGGGGCGCGCGGAAGGGAACGGGCTGACCCGTGCGAACTCGGTCATGGCCGTGTGCTCCGCGGCGATCGCGGCGCGCACCTGCGCCGGGTCCCGGCCCTGCATCGGGAAGCGGGCCAGCAGATCCTCGCCCACGCGCAGCACGTAGCTGGTGGTGCCCGCACCGGACAGGAGCCGGATGTCCCGGTCGCCCGGAAGGCCCGCGACCAGGAGCGCCCGGCCGATGAGCCGCCGCGCGACCTCGGGCCGGAGGGACAGCTGGTCCTGGTGCATCTGCATGAGGACCACGGTAGAGGAGCGCGGCCGCGCATCGATAGGCTGAGGCGCCGCGCACGCGCGGCTCTCCGACCGAGGACGTTCCGATGAGCCCGACCACCGACCCGCCTCCACCCTCCGGCCCCCACGTGCTCCTCCTGGTCACCGACGACCAGGGCGCCTGGGCGCTCGGCTCGCGGATGCCGGAGCTGCATACCCCTGTCCTGGACCGCCTGCAGCGCGAGGGCATGACCTTCGAGCGGTTCTTCTGCGCCTCCCCCGTCTGCTCGCCGGCCCGGGCCAGCATCGCCACCGGTCGCATGCCCTCGGCGCACGGCGTGCACGACTGGCTGCACCCGGATGCCCTGGCCCGCGCCGGACAACCGCGCGACGCGGCGACGCCCGCCTTCCTCGAGCAGCTGGACGGCGCGGACACGATCGCAGGGATGCTCTCCCGCGGCGGCTACCGCTGCGGGCTCGCCGGGAAGTGGCACGTCGGCTCCTCGGACCGTCCGGCCGAGGGCTTCGAGTACTGGTACGCGCATCAGCTGGGCGGCGGCCCGTACTACGACGCGCCCATCTGGGAGCAGGACCCCGTCACCGGCGTCCCGCACGACCCGGCCCGCGCTGCGACCGAGCCGCGGTACCTGACCGAGGCGATCACGGAGCGCGCACTGGACTTCCTGCGCCGCGGCCAGGACGATCCCCGCCCCTTCTTCCTGCAGATGACCTGGACCGCCCCGCACGACCCCTGGTTCGACGGCAATCATCCGCGCGAGCTCCTGGACCTGTACGCGGACACCGACTTCCCCTCCGTGCCGCGCCCGGAGCGGCATCCCTGGTTCCCGGCGGGATCCTTCCCGCGCGCCGGAGCGGACCGCCGCGGCGCGCTCGCCGGCTACTGCGCGGCGATCAGTGGCGTGGACCGCAGCATCGGCGCGATCCTGGACCGCCTCGAGGAGACGGGCCAGCTGGAGGACACGATCGTCGTGTTCGTGGCGGACAACGGCTTCTCCTGCGGGCATCACGGGTACTGGGGAAAGGGCAACGGCACCTGGCCGCTGAACTTCTGGGAGCCCTCGATCCGCGTGCCGTGCATCGTCCGCTGGCCCGGGCACGTGCCCGCGGGAACGGTCGACCGCATCCCGACCTCCGCGACCAGCCTGCTGGAGACGATCGCCGAGCTCACCGGTGCACCTCCGATCGCGGACCGCTGGCGAGCAGGACGATCCTTCGCCTCCCGTGCCCTCGGCCTCGCCGGGGACGAGGATGCGGAGCCGGTCGTGATCCACGACGAGTACGGAGCGCACCGCATGCTCCGCACCGAGGACTGGAAGCTCGTCGTGCGCCGCGACGGACCCACGGAGCTGTACGACCTGCGGGCCGATCCTGAGGAGGAGAGGAACCTCGCCGCGGACCCGGACCGCGCGGACCGCGTCCGTGGGATGACCCAGGAGCTCGCGGCCTGGTACGACGCCCACACCGTGCCGGCGCTGGACGGCTGGGCGACCGATGTCGACGGCTCCGGACAGCGCGGTCCCCTCGGCAGCGGCTGAGGGGCGGGCCCTGTCCGTGGGGCTCTGCGCGGTGTACCGTCGGCACCCCGAGCAAGGAGGCTCTCATGCCGACACAGGAGCTGCTGGTCGACTACATCCTGTCCCTGGACGGCTGCGCCGCGGCCGAGGGCTGGCCCGGCTGGTGGGGCCTGCAGAGCACCGAGTACCTCGAGTGGCTCGCCTCCGAGCCCGAACGGATCCAGCTCATGGGGGCGAGGACCTACCGCCTCATGTCGCAGATGGCGCGCGAAGCCCGGGAGATCGACATCTCCGCTGAGGAGAAGGCGAGCTTCGAGCAGATGGCGCAGGTCGAGAAGATCGTGTTCTCCTCCACGCTCGAGGCCCCGTTGGACTGGCCGAACAGCCGTCTCATCAGCACCGACGCGATCGAGGCGGTGCGGGAGCTGAAGCAGACCGCGGACAGGCCGCTCACCACCACCGGCAGCATCAGCCTCGCGCATTCCCTCCTGCGGGAAGGCCTCGTGGACCGCTTCCGGGTCGTGCTGTTCCCGGTCATCACGGGGCGCACGGGCCTCGAACGCATCTGGGAGAGCTACGAGGACTACGCGCTCGAGCTCGTGTCCTCCCGTGCCTTCGAGGGCGGGCTCCAGCTGCTCGAGTACGTGCCGGCGCATCTGTCCGCCCCGCCCGGCACCGCCTGGGTGCGCTGACCGGGCCGCTCCCTCACAGCACCCGCAGCCGGTGCTCGCCCTCCAGCGGATCGATGAGCACGCGCGCCCCCTCCCGCAGGATCGAGGCCCGGGCCCCGTCGATGATCAGCTCGACGTCCCGTTCCGGCGGCACCCAGAACTCCGTCGGCGCCGCGCAGGCCCGTCCCGTCCACGCGGCCTTCCAGGAGCCGCCCGCGGAATGTCCGGCGCGCAGCTCGCGTCCGGCGACGGCCACGGGGTGCGGTCGGCGCAGATGCCCGGCTGCCTCGCTGTGCGGGAAGGAGCTCTCCCACGTCCAGTAGAACCAGCTCCAGGACCGCTCGTCGAACATCTCCAGCTGCGTCTCGGCATGCGCGCCGATGCCCACCAGGTCCCCGAAGGCTCCCCATTCCCCGACGACCACGGGGGCCCCGAGGCGCTGCGCGGTCTCCGCGGCCCGGGCGAAGATGGTGCTGATCCGCTGATCGGAGGCGAGGACCATCGCCTCGGTGTCCACGACGAGGTCGTAGCCGTGCGGCGAGTACGCCCAGGGACCCTCGAGCGGCGCGATCGCGGCCGGGACGCCCAGATTGCTGAAGTACCCGTGCTCGCGCAGGATCAGCATGCCGGGCCGCACCTCCCGGATCGCGGCGGCGGCCTGCACGAACAGATCCTGGACGGGGCCCGACTCGAAGGGGGCCAGCAGCCCCGCCACATCGTCGGTCACCGCCCGGTGCAGCGCCGGGTCCTCGAGGCGCGCGAGCTGCGAGAGCCGCCGCCCCGGATCGGCGAGCTCCTCGGCGACGACCCCGGGCTCCTGGCCCGTGCGGGCGGCGAGCGAGCCGAGGAGCGCCTCGAAGGCCTGACCCGCCAGCGCCCCGGGGGCGGGCTCGTTGAGCACGTCGACGGCGATGACCGCCGGGTGCCCTACCAGGCGCCGCGCCACATGCGCCCACATGGCCACGAAGCGGCTGCGGATCCCGACACCGCCCGGGCCGGGGGCATCGGCCCAGAACGCGTCGAGCGACTCCTGCACCGCGGAGGAGGAGAGGTACGCCTCCGACCAGAGCCCCGCGGGCTCGTAGGCGTGCGTCGTGAGCGTCGCCCAGGCGGGCGCGCCGTCGCCGAAGGACTGGGAGAACAGGTCCTGATGCGCATCGAGCACGACCGCGAGACCCGCCCGATGGAGCATGTCCAGCTGCTCCTCGAGATGCGCCAGATGCTCCTCGTCGTAGAGGCCGGGCTCCGGCTCCACCGCCGCCCACATCACCCCCAGCCGGACCGCATCGAGACCCATGTCGACCAGCTGCGCGAGGTCCTCCGCGTCCCAGGCGGCCTGGAACGGCGCCTCCTTCTGGACCAGGTTGATCCCGTGCAGGACCCGCTGGCGGCCGTGCTCGTCGACCAGGACCGCACCCTCGGTGCTCAGCTTCATCGCTCACTCCGCTCCGTCGTTGCGACGAACCTAGCAGCGATCAGGACGTCCGCGGCAGCACATGGCCGAGGAGCCCTTCGAGCACGCGGATCCCGTCGCGGGACAGCACCGATTCGAGGTGCCCCTGCACGGAGGCGAAGCCGTCCCCGCGCAGCGCATGCACCTGCCCGGTGACCGGATCCGCGGCGACCTGCGCAGGTCCGATGTGCCGGATCCCCGGACGCACGTGCGCGGCGAAGGTGTTGTAGAAGCCGATCCTCGCCGGCGTCCCGAACAGGTCCACCTCCAGCGGCACGCCCTGATGGGGAGCGGGCAGAGGCGCGAGCTCGAGCCCCAGGGCGAGGCTCAGCAGCTGGTGGCTCAGACAGACCGCGAGCAGCGGGCCGCCGCTTCCCAGCCGGTCGGACACGAGCTGTCGCATCCGGGCGATCCGCGGATCCGAGGCATGGCGCGGGTCTCCGGGGCCGGGGCCCGCGACCAGCAGCTGCGCGGCCGCCGCGCGGGCATCGGTGACCTCGTCCCAGGGCATGACCTCGACCCCGAGCCCCAGCCGGCGCAGCTGATGGGCGAGCATCGTGGTGAAGCGGTCCTCCGCGTCCACGATCAGGGCCGATGCCCCCGCGAACGGAGCCGCTCCCGGTCCCTGCTCCTCGAGCCAGAAGGCGGCGAGCGTCGCATTGCGGGCCTCCAGCAGCTCGCGCGCGCCCGGGACGGCTGCCAGGTCGGGAGCGGCCCCGGCGGCGATCCCGGTCCGCGGCAGCGCGCCGATCGCGCCGAGCACCCCCGCGGACTTCGCATGCGTCTCCGCGACCTCGCCGTCGGGATCCGAATGCCGCACGAGCGTCGCTCCGACCGGGACGCGCAGCCGTCCCCGCTCGAGGTACGCGGTGCGGATGAGGATCGGCGCATCCAGGTCGTGGCCGCCCTCGCCGTTCGGGGTGAACAGGGCGGCGACCCCGGAGTAGTAGCCGCGCGCGCCCTGCTCGTGCCGGGCGATCACCGCGGTCGCGTTCTGCATCGGCGATCCGGTGACGGTGGGCGCGAACATGGTCTCCCGCAGCACCTGGCGCGGGTCCAGGCCGCTGCGTCCGCGCAGCACGTACTCGGTGTGCGTCAGGCGCGACATCTGCTTCAGGTGCGGTCCGGTGATGCGCCCGCCGTCGGCGCAGACGGCGCTCATCATCTTCATCTCCTCGTCGACGACCATGAACAGCTCCTCGGTCTCCTTCTGTGAGGCGAGGAAGTCGAGGAACGCGGCGGGGGAGGGGGCGCCGTCCCCGTGCCGGAAGGTGCCCGAGATCGGGTTCATCATGACCTCGCCGCCGCGCACCACCACATGGGCCTCCGGGCTCGCGCCCACGAGGATCCGGTCGCCCGCGACGATCGCGAAGGTCCAGTACGCCCCGCGCTCCCGCTCCAGCAGCGCCCGGAACCATGCGAGCGCGGCCCCTCGCGCGCCGGGCTCGTCCCCGGCGCCCTCGACGTCGGCGAGGTAGTCGCGGCGGATCACGAAGTTCGCGCCCTCCCCGCGGCCGATCTCCTCCTCGATCACGGTGCGGACCGTGCGGGCGTACTCCTCGTCGGGCACGTCGAAGCCGCCGCCGGACAGGCCCGGGACCTGCGCGGGGAGCTCCGCGAGGACCTGCCGGCGATCCCGCAGCTCGCGCTCGCGCACGCGCAGGCAGCGCAGGGGCGTGCCGTCGTCGGCCACGGGGTACCCGCGCTCGCGGATCTGCGCGTAGGGGACGAGGGCGAGGACCTCGCCGTCGAGCGGGATGTCCGCGAGCGCGGCGACGTCGAGCACGTCCCCGCGCAGGAGCTCCACCGAGGATCCGGTCGCACCGGGGCGGGAGAGCAGGGCGAAGGGCTCGGTGCTCCGGGCGAGCTGGTCGAGGGGGAGGGTCATGGCGTCTCCTGGGGGTGAGCCCGGGACGGCTGCATCGGCGCGCATACGCGAAGACCGCCCCGGAAGGCGGTCTGAGAGTGGGATGCACGAGTCAGCGGCCGCCTAGGAGGCGAGCCACCAGCTCAGGGTCTCGTGCATCGGATGCATGGGGGCAGAGTACACCGCGCGCGGCGTCACTGCCCCACACGTCCGTCCACGCACTCCCGCAGCAGGTCCGCGTGCCCGCAATGCCGCGCGTACTCCTCGATCAGGTGCACGCGGATCTCCCGGATCGAGCTGCCCGAGGGCTCCAGGCGCGTGCCGAGATCGGGGTACCGGGCGAGCGCCGCATCCGTCTGCGCCTGCTCCCGCGCGAGCGCCTCGCGGGCCTCGCGCACGAGCCCCTCCTCGGGCCGGGCGCCGTCGAAGTCCCCGTCGGGATGTCCGTACAGGGTCGGATGATCGAGGTCCGGCTCGAGCCAGCCCTGCCAGTCCTGCTCGACCTCGGCGAGATGCCGCAGGAGCCCCAGCAGCGACATCGTCGAGGGCGGGACCGAGCGGCGGGCCAGCTGCTCCGCATCGAGCCCCTCGCACTTCATGAGCAGGGTCGCACGGTAGTCGCGCAGATACTCCTCGAGGGTGGCGAGCTCGCCCTCCGGGGCGGGACCCTCGCTGTTGCGGGGGTCCTGGTCCGGATCGGTCCACATGTCGGGGTAGACCGTCGCGGCGGTCCAACGGGCGGGGGAGGGAACGACGTCGTCCATGGCCGCCATTGTGCTCCGTCCCACGAGATCTGCCCAGCGGATCGTCCGTCCGTCCCGATAGCCTCGAGGCGGGCGTCCTCAGCGCCGCGACCCCACGTCCCCGAACCCCCGGAGTGATCCCATGTCCCAGTCCCCGCAGAACCCGTACGAGCAGAACGCCTGGGGCAGCCCGGAGCCCGCCGCGTCGCCTGCACCCGCCTCGGCACCTGCTCCCGCTCCCGGGCCCGTCCCCGCGACGGGAGCGCCGGAGCATCCCGTCTATGGCAGCGCCTCGCCGGTGCCGGGCTACGGCAGCGCTTCTCCGACCCCGGCCCACGGCGGTGCGTCGCCGACCCCGGGCTACGGGAGCACGTCGCCGACCCCGGATCCGGCGGCCTGGAGCGGCGGCACTCTGGGCGCGAGCACCCGCAAGGACGGCGCCGGCTTCTTCCGCGCCATGGTCGACTTCCGCTTCGAGCACTTCGTCACGGTGAAGTTCTCCTCCTTCCTGTACGCGATCGCCTGGATCGTCGCGATCCTCCTCTGGGGCTGGAACATCCTCAGCAGCATCGTCTTCGGGGTCATGATCGGCAGTGCCGGATCGTTCTACTCCGACGAGCCCAGCTTCTCGGTATGGCCCCTGGTCATCGCCGTCCTCCTGGGCTGGATCCCGTCGGTGATCGCGATCATCCTCTTCCGCCTGGGCCTCGAGTTCTCGGTCGCGGTGGTCCGCACCGCGCAGAACACCGGAGCCCTCGTCGAGCACAGCGAGCAGAGCTGACCTCCGCGCGCTCCCACAGCCGTTAGGGTGGCACTCCCCGGCATCGTCGCCCTGGAACCTCCTGCGTGCGGGATCTCTGCGATGCCCGTATGACAGGAGCCGCCGATGCATCCGCCGCCCTCGCCTCCGTCCGCCGCCCCCGAGCCGGCGCGACGCCGAGTCCTCACCGGGCTCGGGCTGCTCGTCTCCGCCGGCGCGGTGGGCACCGCGGCCTATGGGTCCATCACCTCCGCCTCCGCCGGCGGGGACCTCCGCTCCTCCCTGACGGTCATCGCGCCGGCCGCCGCCGGGGGCGGCTGGGACACCTGCGCGCGCGAGCTGCAGGCGGCTCAGCGGGCGCAGAGCATCGTCAACAACACCCAGGTCCTCAACATTCCCGGTGCCGGCGGGACGATCGCCCTGGGCAACCTCACGACCCTCGCCGGGCGCCCGGAGACGATCATGGTCGGCGGCACCGGGCAGCTCGCGGCGACCATCCAGTACGACACCGACGTGACGCTCGCGGATGTCACCCATCTGGCGACGATCGTCGCGGAGATCGGCGTGGTCGTCGTCAAGGCCGATGCTCCCTACGCCACGCTCGAGGACCTCGCGGAGGCCTGGCGCGCCGATCCCGGAGCGGTGCCGTGGACGGGCGGGGGATCCTTCGACCAGCTGGTCGTCACCTCCCTGGCGATCGCCTCCGGGGTCGACCCCATTGACATGACGTACATCTCCTCCGACGGCGGGGGCGAGGCCACGCAGGCCGTCCTCAACGGCACGGCCGTCGCCGCGACCGGGGGATATCCCGACAACAAGGACCTCATCGCATCGGGTCGGTTCAAGGCTCTCGCCCTCGTGGCCGAGGAGCCGCATCCCACGATCGACATCCCCACGACGGTGGAGCAGGGCTTCGACGTGACGCTCACCAACTGGCGCTCCCTCCACGCCCCTCCCGGGATCGCGGAGGAGGCCCGCGCCGAGCTGGTCGGGATCATCCAGGAGACCGTCGCGACGCCGGAATGGAAGGACGCCATCGACCGCTTCAGCTGGATGCCCGTCGAACGCTACGGCGAGGAGCTGCAGGAGTTCCTCGACGCCCAGAAGACCGAGATCACGGCCCTGTACGAGGAGCTGGGAGCATGAGCGCACCGCAGATCGACGCGGTCCCCTCCGAGGGACCCGCCGGAGGCGGGGAGCCGCGCCTGTCCGGCCCCGGCATGGCAGCGGAGCTCGCCATGCCGATCGTGCTCGCGGCCTTCGCGATCTACCTCGGCATCGGCCTGGTGACGATGCGGGTCCCGGAGGGGACCAGCTTCCCCGGACCCCGGTTCTTCCCCGGCATCATCGCCGGCGCCCTCGTCGTGCTCGTGATCGCGCAGGTCGTCGTGGTGCTGCAGCGCCACACTCCGCTCGCTGCCGACCGGCGCCTGCCCGCGGGCCGCGACGAGGCCGAGGGCATCGCAGGCACCGTGACGCGCCGCGCGGGCCTGCACCTGCCGTCCTTCGCCTGGGCCGTGGGCGGCTTCCTCCTGTTCGCCCTCCTGCTCGAGGTGCTGGGATGGGTGATCGGTGCCGCGATGCTCTTCTGGTGCGTCGCCCGCGCCTTCGGGTCCCCTCGCGTCCTGATGGACGTCGTGGTGGGGCTGACCCTCTCCTCGCTCGCGTACATCGTCTTCGACATGATGCTGGGGCTCTCGCTGCCCTCCGGCATCCTCGGATGGGGGTTCTGACATGGACATGCTCACCAGCCTGATGGGCGGTTTCGGCGACGTCCTGCATCCGATCAACCTCATCTGGGTGCTGATCGGCTGCTTCCTGGGCACCGCCGTCGGCGTCATGCCGGGCCTTGGCTCCTCGATGGCCGTCGCGCTCCTGCTGCCGGTCACCTTCGCCCTCGAGCCCACGGCCGCGTTCATCATGTTCGCCGGCATCTACTTCGGCGGCCTGTTCGGCGACTCGACCATGGCGATCCTCATGAACACGCCAGGTCAGGCCTCCGCGATCGCCTCGACCTTCGAAGGACACGCCATGGCGCGGTCGGGCCGTGCGCCGCAGGCGCTCGCGACCGCGGCCATCGGCGCCTTCATCGGCGGGTTCACCGCGTCGGTGATCGTCGTCTTCCTCGCCCCCTGGCTCGCCGAGTTCTCCTCGAGCTTCGGGCCCGCCGAGTACTTCGCCCTCGCCCTGTTCGCCTTCGTCTCCACCAGCTCGATGCTCGCCGAGTCCGCGATCAAGGGCCTCATGTCGCTTGCGCTCGGCCTGGGCATCGCCGTCATCGGGATCGACGGCGTCAGCGGTGCTCCGCGCTTCACCATGGACAGCCCGCTGCTGTTCGACGGCATCAGCCTGGTCACCGTGACCGTCGGCATGCTCGCCCTGGCCGAGGTCATCTACGTCGCCTGCCGGGAGCGCTTCGACCCCACGGTCCAGCCGATCCGCCCCTCCGGCCGGGCCTGGCTGAGCAGGGGCGAGCTGAAGGAGGCCGCTCCTGCCTGGGCGCGCGGCACCGCGATCGGCCTGCCTTTCGGCGTCATCCCCGCCGGCGGTTCGGAGCTTCCCACGTTCCTGTCCTTCGGGCTCGAGAAGAAGCTGGACGCGCGACGGGCTCAGCCCCGCTTCGGCACCGGCGCGATCCGCGGGCTCGCGGCGCCGGAGGCGGCCGGCAACGCCACCACCGGCATGTCGATGGGAGCTCTGCTCTCCCTGGGTCTGCCGGTCTCCGCGACCGCTGCGATCATGCTGGCCGCCTTCCAGCAGTACGGCATCCAGCCGGGCCCGCTCATGTTCGAGCGCTCCGCGGACCTCGTGTGGACCCTGCTGGCGAGCTTCTTCGTCGCCATGGTCGTGCTGCTCGCGATCAACCTGCCCTTCGCGGCGCTGTGGGCGAAGCTGCTGCTGATCCCCAAACCGTACCTGTACGCCGGGATCAGCGTGTTCTGCGGCCTGGGCATCTACGCGACCTCCTCCTCGACCGCGGACCTCCTGATCCTGCTGGGCATCGGCCTGATCGGCTTCGTGATGCGGGTGGCCGACTATCCGCTGGCCCCGCTGATCATCGGCATGGTGCTGGGTCCGCTCGCGGAGACCAGCGTCCGCGACGCGCTCATGAGCGCCGACGGCGACGCGACGGCTCTCGTGGACGGGCCCATCGTGATGCTCATCTACGCCCTGATGCTCGCGGCGATCGGCTTCACCGTGGTCACCCGGGTCCGGGAGATCGCGGCCGCCCGTCGAGCACGTCGTCTGGCTGACGAGGACGGGGCCGTGTGAGGCTCCGGCGGGTGCGGGGACGGGACGAGACCTTCCCCGCATCCGCCGGTTCCTCCCTCGACGCGGCCCGTCGTCCAGCACGCGGCCGGTAGCATCGACGTCACCGCCAGCACCCAGGACCCGAGGACCACGATGAATCTCGCCCACCACGCCGACTCCCGCGACCTTCCGACGAAGGAGGTCCTGGACTGGGAGCTGTTCGGCACCGCCTCTCGCGAGCTCGCGCAGCAGATCGTCGACAGCGACTACCAGCCGGAGATCGTCATCGCCGTTGCGCGCGGCGGCCTGCTGCCCGCCGGCTCCCTGTCCTACGCGCTGGGTCTCAAGCTGGCCGATGCGATCAATGTGGAGTTCTACACCGACGTCCACGAGACCCTCCCGGACCCGGTGCTGCTGGCACCGATGCTGGACGTCGAGGCGATCTCCGGCAAGCGGCTCCTCGTGGTCGATGACGTCGCCGATTCCGGACGGACCCTCGCCCTGGTCCTCGAGCTGCTGCGCGGCCAGGGGGCCGAGGCTCGCAGCGCCGTGCTGTACTCGAAGTCCGCGTCCGTGGTCGCCCCCGATTTCGTGTGGCGGCGCACCGACGAGTGGATCGTCTTCCCGTGGTCGGCCGAGCCGCCGGTCACCCCGTCCGTGCAGGGCTGAGAGGCCCGATCATGCGCAGGCCGTCCCGGTGGAGGAAGCTCGCCGGGGCGGCCTTCGTCGTCGTGGCGGCGACGCATGTGGCCGCCAAGGCGGTCGCGCCGGACAGCGCCGTCTGCACGTTCACCCAGGCGCTGCTCATGCCGGCGCTCGCCGGCGTGCTGCTCGCGCCGCCGGGCCCTGTTCTGTGGGGGACGGACCCGCTGCCTCGCCGGGTGCTCGCGGCTCTCGCCCTGTCGTGGCTGGGCGACACCCTCCCACGCCTCTCCGCCGACCCGGACCGGGCCTTCCTGCTCATGCTCGGTCCGTTCCTCCTGGCCCAGGGCGCCTACATCTCCGCCTTCTGGCCCCATCGCCGCACCGGGATCCCGGGTCTTCGCAGGGGGCGGCGCGTTCTCGCGCTCGCGCCGTATGGAGCGGCGCTGACCGCCATCGTCGCGCTGTGCGCCCCGCGCTCGGGGCCGATGCTGCCCGCGATCCTCGTCTACGGCGGTGCGCTCGTCTCGATGGCCGTGCTGTCCACGGGCCTGGGACCGGTGGCCGGTGCCGGCGGTGCGGTGTTCCTGGCCTCCGACTCGCTGATCGGCCTCGAGGCCTTCGCCGACCTCCGCCTCCCGATGCATGGGGCCTGGGTGATGACCACCTATCTCGCCGGACAGGGGCTCCTGGTCCTCGCCGTACGCCGGCGGTGCCCCCGCGCGGAGTGACCGAGAGGGACCTCGCGGACGAGGCACCGTCGCGCGGAGGGCACGACCGCGCGCCTGGGTGCCGAGGGAGCGCTGGATGAGGACATGGGACATGAGCGGGATTCTTGCACGGCGCGGAGCGGTGGCGACGCGAGGCCGCGCGAAATGTGGATGACTGCGATATGGGGAGGAGGGATCGAGATGGGGAGGACCAGCACTGAGATGTTCATCTATGCAGGTGAAAGGGTGAATTTACCCGGTGTCCACGGGCGATCGGGGTGGCCCTGAAGAAATTTTCCACAGGCCACCGAGGGCCCTTGATGGGAGGGCTCCTCTTCGGTAATCTAGGTTTCGAACGAGCATTCGAAATCGAGTCGATCCCGGGAGGAGGTGACCGTCGTGGCGCAGGCGTACCTTCCAGGGCTCGCGGGCGAGGCGCTGTGCGATGATGCCTCGGCCGCGCGGCGGTCGCGTCGCCTCGGCCTGGTGGGTCCGCAGGGCGCGGCCGCCGGGAACTCGTCCGCTGCTCCGGAGTCCTCATGGGCCTCGGAGGTTTCGGAGGCATCGCAGATCTCGGAGGCATCGCAGGTCCGCCATTCCGCGGCGGCGGAGCTCGGCGTCCTCGCGATCGCGGCAGGAGTCGGCGCGGGGCCGGCCCGGAAGCCGGCGGCCGGGCCGCGGGACCCGCAGGTCGCCGAGGACGTCGCGGCGGTTCTCGAGCGGGTCCCGGATCGGCTCGCGGGCGGTGGACGGCGCGTGCGCAGGACCGTGGACCGCGACAGCCTCCCGGAGGAGGCGGACGTGATGCACCGGCCGGTGCTGTCCGAGGCCCTGCGGGGCCTCTGGGACGTGAGCGTGCTGGAGAGCATCCTGCTGAGCTGGCGGCTGCGGGCCCTGTCCAGGCTGTGGGACGGGGACGAGGAGGCTCCGTTCCCGGATCCGGACGGCGACATCCACGCGCTCGCGGCCGCGGCAGGGCTCCGGGTACCCACAGGGCGCGCGGATCACGCCATCCGGGACGCCTCCCGAGCCGTCTCCACCCTGTCGGCATGCCTGAGCCTGCTGGAGGAGGGTATCTTCCCTGCGCCGTGGTTCACACATCTCCTGCGCCGCTCGCGTCACCTCTCGGACGTCTCGCGCCGGGCGATGGACGAGGTCGTGGCCGGCTGGAACCTGTCGATGACCCCGGAGTCCTTCTTCACGAGGACCAGTGCGCTCGCCGCATGGCTCGAGGAGGCGGAGCGGCTGGTCCGCGAGGAACAGCCACCGGTGCGCCGGGACGTGCATCTCGCGGCGACCGACCAGGGGATGGCACGGCTCGAGGTGTTCGGTCCCGCACCGGAGGTGCTGCAGTGCGCGCACCGCCTCGACGTGGCAGCGCGGGCGGTGCAGGCCGCGCAGAAGTCCGCCCTCGCCGCCGGCTCCGAGATCCCGTGGGACGTGGACGGGAGCGTCTCCGCCTCGGGGAAGCCCTCCCGGCTGGATGCTCTGCGCTTCCTGCTGCTGACCCGATCGGCCCTCGACACCGATGGCGCCGACGTGCCGGCGGAGCGGTTCCGGATCAATCTGACCGTCCCCGCGCTGACCCTCCTGGGCGTCGTGGACGCACCGGGGATGCTGGACGGGACCATGCCTGTCCCGGCGGATCTCGCCCGGGAGCTCGCGGCAGGGGAGTCGACCTGGTATCGGGTGCTGACCGATCCGCGCAGCGGCGCCTTCCTCCCGCTTCCCGCTGACGCGTACCGGCCGACGCGGGCGATGCAGGAGCACCTGCGCCTGCGGGGAGGAGTGTGCGCGGTGCCGGGATGCGAACGGCCCGTGCGGGCCGCGGTCGAGTGCGATCACATCCAGGAGTGGCTCTCCGGCGGCATGACCAGCACCGAGAACCTCCACTGGCTGTGCCGCTTCCACCATCGGGAGAAGACGGAGGGGCGCATCGACCCGGTGAGGCTGCACGGCCCGCGCCGCGAGCCGGATGGGACCCGTGCACCCGGTCGGACCCGATGGCGGATCCGCACCATCCACGGCGACGAGGCGGTCCTCGATGTGGAGGACCAGACCGACCTCGTCGGCACCCTCGCCGTGGATCTGCTCTCCGATCACTACCGGAACCACCTCCGGGACCTCTGCGATGCCGACTGCCGGCACTTCGGCAGGAATCTTCCGCCGTCTCGACCCGACCATGACGACGATCCGGACCCGGACGATCCGGATCCGAGCAGACCCAGGCCCGGGGTCCCCAGAGCGATCAGACGGCGCAGGGAGATGCGAGCGCGGAGAGACGGGCCGGGAACTGCCCCTCCGGATGTCCCGGATCCCGATCCCGGCTCATACGGCGATCCTCCCTTCTGACCTCCGACCGCAGGCCCGGCCGGAGCAGGGGCGGCCGCCGAGGCGACCTGCCGACAGGCGGCGCCGTCATGCCCGGACGACACGGCGCCCCGAGGCGGGAAGCCTCGAGGCGCCGTGTCAGGAAAGGCCGATGTCAGGAGAACCCGACGTGAGGAGAACCCGACGGTCAGATCGCGTGCTCCCGACGGGCATCGCCGGTCATCGAGCCGAGCCCGTTCGACGGGGTCGCCCCGTCGCGCCAGCGCAGCAGCGCACCGACGCCCTCGGGAATCGCGACCACGCCGTCCGCAAGGGCGCTGATCCCGGCATCGGTGCGGATCGCGGTCGTGAGCAGGTCCTCGATCCCGACGGGCTCCTGCCCCGTGACGAAGATCAGCTCCTCGACCTGGCCGCGGCCCAGAGCCTGCCGGACCTCGTCAGCACCCGCGACCGAGGTCCCGCCGCGACCCTGCTCCTCGGTGAAGCGGGCCGCGAGGTCCCGCTGCGTCCGCGCGATGTGTGCGCGGGTCGCCTCGAGCACCGCCTCCCGGAACGAGGGCCGCTCCAGGCTCTGCCCCCGAGTGCCGCCCGGGATCTCCGTGAGCAGCCCCAGCACCTCCGGCCCCAGCTCGTCCTTCAGCAGGGAGAGCGCGCGCACGTCCCCCGTCGCGAGGACCATCTGCGGCCGATGCCGCACCACGAGCCGGCGCACCGTCTCCGCGACGGCCTCCGCATTGCGCTCCCAGGAGTCCTCGACGCGGGCCTCGAAGTTGTCGGAGCGCCAGCCGTGCTGAGAGCCTCCGCCCCGACCGGTCTTGTGCAGCTCGTCGTGGCCGCCGTCGACCCGCGCGTCACCGTCCAGCACGTTCTCGGACTGCGGGATCGAGGGGTTCTCCGGGGCTCGCAGATGCAGATCCGCCCCGGACCGGTCCGCCTCGATGAGCAGCTGCGAGACCGCGAACTGCGTCAGCTGCATCAGCGGCAGCAGGAGGGGACGCTCGGACCAGGTCGCGGACTCCGCCAGCGGCGGTGCCGGCAGCACCCGATCCAGCACGATCCCCTGGTCCGCCGTTGCCAGGACGGCCCGTCCATGGCGGCCCCCGACCCGAGACGGGGACAGCACGGTCTCCTCGACCTCCGCCAGCAGGGCCTCGGGAGCGCCCGCGGATCGGAGGGAACCACGCTGCTGGGCCCAGCGGCTGGCCAGCTCATCGGCCGCTCGCTGATCGGTGCGCGTGGTATCGAGGTACACGGAGAGGTAGGGGCCGTCGGGCTCGAGGGCGGGGGTGAGCCACGGAAGTTTCACGAAGGACCTCCTGCTTGATCGCGAAGTGGCGACGGCGCACCGTCGGCGCCGTCGCCGGGTGGAGGCCCACGATTCCACGGCCCCCGCGGACCTGCAAGCGATATGGAGGATCAGGCGCGGGAGGCCGGGACCTGCTCGCCCGCCTCGACCGCTACCGGGAGCCGGTTCTCCGCGGGCGGCAGCGGGCAGGTCGCATGGTCGGTGTACGCGCAGGGCAGGTTGACGGCGCGGTTGAAGTCGAGCACCGTCGCCCCGTCCTCGTCCGGAGCGGGGACCGCGAGTGAGCGGCTCGCCGCATACGTGGTGACGCCGCTGGTTCCGTCGCGGAATAGGACCTGGAGCGCTCCCTGGTCGCCGGCGGCGAAGGCTGTCAGCCGGTGCAGGGCGCCATCGATCTCGAACTCGAGCGATCCGGGCGAGGAGAACACGTGCTCGAGGCCGTCGACGACGGAGCCGACCGTCGCCGAGCGGGGCGCCTCCTGCGCGATGAACCGGGCGGGCACCCGCCAGCGGGCATCGGCCGGATAGGCGGGCGTGCCCTCGTACGCGACCAGGTAGGGCGCATCGGAGCGGCGCGGACGCAGGATGATCCGCCCGCCGCGATCGGCGATCTCGACCGAGCCCTGGACCTCGCCGTCCCCGAACGCGACGGCGATGCCGGCTCCGGACGTGATCGGGCCGAAGGCGTGACGACCCGAGAGGACCTTCTCGCCCAGCACCAGCTGCTCCCCGGGAGCCAGATCGACCTCGGGCCCGTGCGCGCCCAGACGCCATACCCCGGGTGCCCCGGGCAGATCCAGAGGCTCGGGCCCGAGCCAGAACAGGCCGGTGACGGCGAGGAAGCCGAGGGGATCGGACCGGCGCGCCTCATGCGCTTCGTGCCAGGCGTGCCAGTCGCGGGCGAAGTCGTCGGTGGTGCTCACGGGGTGTCCTTCCGCCAGGGGGAGATGCCCCGCGAGGCTATCGGCCCCGGCGGGCAGCAGCCGAGCCTGCGCGCCACACGGGGACACACGGCCCCGCTCCGGCCGCGCTCACCGCGGCGGCGGGGACGGGAACCACGCGACCTCGGGGATGACCACGCCGTCGGCCGCGGGCTGCGCGGGGATGCCGTGCTCGGCGAGGACGTCCCGGAGGATCTGCGCGGTCTCCGAGACCGGGGAGCCGGGCAGGGCGCCGACATGCAGGCGCAGCGCATCGGAGCCGTCCACGAGACCGAGGGTGTCCTCACGGGAGAAGAACACATAGCCGCGCGGCGGGGCGTCGAGCTCGTCCATGAGCTCGCGGGCGGCCTCCTGCATCTCGGCACGGCCGTCCTCCGCGTCCCGGCCGATGTCCTCGCCCAGGAGGATGCCCTGCTCGAGGAGGTCCTCGAAGGCGGCGCGGATCACCGCGGAGTGCTCCAGGTCCGCGTTCTCGCGGGCCAGGTAGCGGCGCTCCCGCCAGGCGGAGTCGAGGATCTCGTCCGCCTCGGCGGCGCTCGCCCCCTTCTCGAGGCCCTGTTCCCGCAGGATCTCGCGGATCTCGGGGAGCTCGTCCTGGCCGATCGCGAGCTCCGCAAGGGCATGCAGACGCAGCTCCGCGAGCATCTCCTGATGTTCGATGTCCGCGAGCCGCTTGGCGGCCTTGCGCTCGGCCCGGGCGGCGAGGATCGCGGCCCTCTCCTCGTCCTCGGTCATGTCCTGATCATCCCAGGGATCCCGAGCCCTCGGCAACCGAGCCTTCGGCAACCGAGGCCCCGGCCCGCGGCGGCGGGTTGCGACGGGCCCGCAGGGTGAGCTGCGGAATCGCCGGCGCAGGGATCCGGGCGGGTCCGCGATAGCCGCTCACCTCGCCGAACCTCGCCGCCCGCACGGCCGCGTCCTCCCAGTCCTGCCGGGCTCGATGAACCTCTTCGCTCGTGCGGCCCACGAAGTTCCACCACATGATGATGTCCTCCTCGAAGGGGGCGCCGCCCAGCAGGATCATGCGGGCCGCATGCCCGCCGACGTTGCGCACGTGCAGGGTCCGGGCGCCGATGCCGGTGTACCCGAGGGCGCCGCGCGGCACCGGCGTCCCCTCGAGGTCGATCTCCCCGCAGTCCACGAGCAGGCCGTGCTCGAACGCCGGGTCGACGGGGAGCTCCACCTGCGCGCCCGGATCCAGGCGCAGCTCCGCGCCCACGAGCGGGGTGTGCACGGCGACCGGGGAGACCTCGCCCAGCAGGGAGCCGATGAACACGAGCGCGCTGCCGCCCTCGAACAGGGTCTCCGGCGGGGCGTGGTGCTCGAAGGCCCGAGGCGCGCTGCGGCGGTGCTGCTCGGGCAGGGCGAGCCACAGCTGAACCCCATGCAGGATGCGGGTGTCGGCGCTCGAGGTCTCGGAGTGGGCGATGCCCTCCCCGGCCGTCATCAGGTTGATCTCCCCCGGAAGGACGGCCCCGCGGTGTCCGCCGGAGTCGATGTGCGCGATCTCCCCCTCGAAGAGCCAGCTCACCGTCTGCAGGCCGATGTGCGGATGCGGCGGCACATCCATGCCGCCGGTGACCGCGACGTCGTCGGGCCCGTAGTGGTCGGCGAAGCACCAGGCGCCGATGAGGGACCGCCGCATCTGGGGGATCGTGCGGCGCACCGTCATCGCGCGGATCCCGCCGAGCGGCACCTCCCGTGCGGTGAGGATCTCGACATCCATGTCAGACCTCGTCCTCTCCCCACACCTCGCGCCACCGGTCCGCGAGCGAGTCGATCGTCTCGTGGGCGTTGAGCCCGCTCGGCTGGGGGAGCACCCACAGCGCGGTGCCGTCGGGCCAGCCGGGCAGCTCCTGCCGTCCCATGCTCGCGCGCGGGACCCGATAGGCGATGCGGAACGCCGTGATCCCCAGGATCGAGACGGTCCGGGGCGGGCGCTCCTGCACCATCCGGCGCAGGCGCTCGCCGCCCTCGCGCAGCTCCTCCCGGCTCAGCTCGTCGGCGCGGGCCGTGGGACGCGCGACGAGGTTCGTCATGCCGATGCCGCGGTCGACGAGCGCCTGCTCGTCGGCCGGGTCCAGTCCCCGGGAGGCGTCGACGGCGCGGTCGATGATCCCGGCCCGATGCAGGGAGGGCCAGAAGCGGTTGCCCGGGTGGGCGAAGGGCGCGTTCACGGCCGCGGTCCACAGCCCCGGGTTGATCCCGACGATCAGCAGCCGCAGCGCGGCGCCGCCGGGCGGCATGACGTCCTGCAGCGGCGGCGGATCGGCGGCGAAGCGAGCCAGATCCTCCCGGCTCGGGCGGGCACCGGACAGGGGAGACACGCGCATGACCGCACTGTAGCCCGGCTCCGCGGGCCGCGGACGGGCATGACTTCCGTCATGTCCGGGCAAAGCCTTGCGCGCAGGGCGGGTGCGGTGGAGAACGCTTTCAATCCACCCGCTAGGCTCGCCGCATGCTCGTGACCGCCAAGACCCAGCCTCAGGGCGCGACCGGCCCCGTCGGATCGCCCACCAGCAAGGACGGGGCCGGCTTTCTGGCCGCCACCGCCGTGCGCTACGCCTTCGTCCCCGGGGCGCCCGCCCATGCGGCCCTCCCGGACCAGGAGGGGATCATCGGCCGCACCGTCGGCGAGGGTGAGATGCTGCGCACCTACGTCTTCCCGGACCTGGACGCGGACCAGACCTGGGGTGCCACCGCGGTCGCCGTCGACCTCGTCTTCAGCGACGGCAGCTGCCTCGCCGACCTCTCCCCGCGCGATCAGCACGGCGTGGACGCGACCGCCGCCGGGCAGGGCGCGGGGAAGATCCTGTACGCCGACCAGTGGAACGACGTGCAGGTCAGCCTGGATGCCGCCGTGGGCCGGACCATCACGGGGGTGCGCCTGGTGGGCGACGCCCCGCAGACCCGCACCGCCGGAGGCGGGGAGCTGACCGGCTGGATCGACGGGCCGTACCTGGGCACGGTTCCTGCGGACCCGCAGATCTCCGATCCGGTCGCCTGGGTCGACACGCGCCGCGGCACCTACGCCTCCGGGGACTTCTCGCGCGGCAACAACCTGCCGCTGACCGCCTGGCCCAACGGCTTCGCCTTCTTCACCCCGATGACCGACGCCCGCACCCGGCGCTGGGTGTACGAGTACCACCGCCGGAACGGAGAGGACAACCGGCCCCGTCTCCAGGGCCTGGGGATCTCCCACCAGCCGAGCCCGTGGATGGGCGACCGCAACCAGTTCGTGCTGATGCCGCTCAGCGGCGAGCGCCCCGACGCCTCGCCCGAGGGACGTGCGGCCGGCTTCGACCATGCCCGGGAGGTCGCGCGCCCGGACGTGTACCAGGTCTCCCTCGACGGCGGCACGCACCTGCGCCTGGCCCCCACCGATCATGGCGCCTTCCTCGAGATCGGCTTCGACGACGCCGAGGCTCCTCATCACCTGCTGCTCGAGGGCGTCGACGAGCATGCCCGTGTCGACAGCTCCGGCGCCGTCCTGGACGGCACCGTGACCGCATGGGTCGACTCGGGTCTCGCCGAGGGGTACGCGCGTGCCGACGGCGCCACCCGCATGTTCGTCCACGCCCAGATCAGCCCGATCCCGGCCGCGGCCGACGGGGGAGTGCTCAGCTTCGCCCCCGGCACGAGCTCCGTCACGGTGCGGCTGGCGACGAGCTTCATCGGCCGCGAGCAGGCGCGACGGACCTTCGACCTCGAGCTCGCGGGCCGCCGCTTCGAGGAGATCCGCGAGGCCGCGCACGCCGCCTGGACGGAGCGTCTGTCCGTGATCGAGGTCGAGGGGGCAAGCGCCCCGCAGCGGCGCACCCTCGCCGGCAATCTGTATCGCCTGAACCTCTACCCCAACTCGCACTTCGAGAACGCCGGCACCGCCGAGGCTCCCGAGCACGTGCATGCCAGCCCGGTCCTGCCGGTGAGCGGCGAGGCCACCGCCGAGAGGACGAACGCCCAGATCGTCCCGGGCAGGCTGTTCGTCAACAACGGCTTCTGGGATACGTATCGCACCGCGTGGCCCGCCTACGCCCTGCTGTACCCAGAGCTCGCGGCGGAGCTCGCGGACGGATTCGTCCAGCAGTACCGCGAGGGCGGGTGGATCGCCCGCTGGTCCTCGCCCGGCTATGCCGACTGCATGACCGGCACGAGCTCCGACGTCGCCTTCGCCGATCTCGCCGTGAAGGGCGTGCCGCTGCCCGACGCGCTGTCCGCCTTCGAGTCGGGGCTGCGCAACGCCACCGTCGCCCCGCCGAGGACCGAGGTGGGCCGCAAGGGCAACGAGCGGGCGGTGTTCACCGGCTATGTCGACACCGCCACCCCCGAGTCGGTGTCCTGGACCCTCGAGGCCCATATCAACGATGCGGGACTCGCCGCCCTGGGCGAGCTGCTCGCCGAGGACCCGGGGATCGACGCGGCGCGCCGCGCGCGCATCGCGGAGGACGCCGCCTACCTGCGGGCCCGCTCCTCGAACTACACGCTGCTGTTCGACCCGGCCGTCGACTTCTTCCAGGGGCGCCGCCGCGACGGGCAGTTCGCGCAGAGCCCGGCCGAGTTCGACCCGCGCGTGTGGGGCGGGGATTTCACCGAGACGGACGGCTGGAACTTCGCGTTCCATGTCCCGCACGACGGGGAGGGCCTCGCCTCCCTGTACGGCGGCCGCGCGGGGCTGCGCGACAAGCTCGAGGAGTTCTTCGCGACGCCCGAGCGCGCCGACCTGCCCGGCACCTACGGCTCGAGCATCCACGAGATGGACGAGGCGCGGGCCGTGCGCATGGGACAGTTCGGGGTCTCGAACCAGCCCGCCCATCACATCCCCTTCCTCTTCCATCACGCCGGCGCCCCGCATCGGGCGATGGAGATCGTGCGCGAGGTGCATCGGCGGCTGTTCGTCGGCGAGCAGATCGGGCAGGGCTACCCGGGCGACGAGGACAACGGCGAGATGAGCGCCTGGTGGCTGCTGACCGCGCTCGGCATCTACCCGCTGCAGCTGGGCACCGGCCGTTACCACGTGGTGGCACCGCTGTTCGAGACGGCCCGGGTACGGCCGATGGGCGGCCCCGCGTTCACCGTCGTCGCCGAGGGCCAGGGTCCTGCGGCGCAGTACGTGACCGCGCTCGAGCACGACGGGGTCGCGGTGGAGGCGGCGGCGCTGGACCATGCCCAGCTGTGCGGTCAGCTGCGCTTCACCCTCGCCGAGGAGCCCGGCTCCTGGGGTGCCGTGCCGCCGTCGGCGACCCCGGAGGGCGGGGAGCCCCGGCCGCTCCTGGATCTGCTGCCGGCCGATGCCGAGGATCCGCTCGTCGATGACGACGCCCGCACCGAGCGCACCCTCGACCCGGGGCCGGACGGCGAGGTCATGATCCACCTCGCCGCCTTCGACGAGCCGCTCGCGCCCCGCTTCCTCACCCTCACCTCCGGGGCGGAGGAGGGCGGGGACCCCGTCGCCTGGCGGCTCGAGGCCTCCGTCGGGCCCGATGCCTGGACGGTGGTCGACGAGCGGGCGGGGCAGGAGTTCCCGTGGCGGCGGCAGACCCGGCCCTTCCGCCTCCCCGAGGACGCACCGCCCGCGACCCACTTCCGGCTGGCCGTCACGGCCTCGCACGGTCCGCTGGTGCTCGCCGGGATCGAGCTGCTCGCCTGAGCGTCCACGGGAGCGTCATCAGCGCCCAGACCGCGGCTGCGAGGACCGCCTCCGAGACGACGTACCAGGGCCATGGCCCCAGCACGTCCAGCAGGGAGGCGCCCTCGGGGGCGCGGCTGAGGTAGCCGTAGTTCGCGCCGGTCGCGGCGTTCACGCCGAGGGCGAGGCCCGCCCAGGCGAGCGCCGCCCCGTAGGCGACGGCGAAGCCTCGCCAGGTGGGTCGGTGCCCCATGCCCCAGACGAGCACGATGGGTGCGATGAGCGCGGTGCCGTGCGCGAACCAGTACTCGGCGAACTCGAGCGCCGGATGGCTCAGGTAGACCAGGTCCGGGGTCAGCAGCGACTGGGTGTTCAGCGTCAGCCCCCAGAAGTAGCAGATGTCGACCGCCCAGGAGGGGCGACGGATCAGCGCGATCGCCGTGACGTACCGCAGCGCGTCGGAGTAGTGCAGCGGAAGGGACTGATCCACGTCCCAGTTCGCGGGGAGGAGGGCCCACAGCGTCCAGGTCGCGGAGACGAGGAGGATCAGCCAGCCGGCGGCGCGCACGGACCGCTCGAGCCCCGGCGTGCCGCGATGCCGTCGGGCCAGGACCAGGCAGGCGGCCGCGAGCACCGCGATCACCGCGAGCGCGGACAGGTGCTGGAGGCCGTAGGCGGGCATGCTGCCGGGCATGGGGCGTCTCCTGGGGCGACGAGCGGGCGAGGGGCGGTGGTGAGCGGGCGGCCGGAGCGGATGCGGGCCGATCCGTGTCACATGATCTCGTCTGTGACACGGATCGGCCCACCCGTCGCGTGCGGTCCGGCGGTACGCGGTCCGGGCTCAGGCGGCGACGGCCTTCTTCCGCGCCCCCAGCTCCTTGAGCACGGTCACCAGGGCCGCGGCGACGAGGGTCCCGGCGAGGACGGCGATCACGAAGCCCCACAGCGGGCTGATCGCGAAGGCGACGAAGATGCCGCCGTGCGGGGCCTGCGAGCCGACGCCGAAGGCCATGATGAGCGCGCCCGTGACGGCTCCGCCCACCATCGAGGAGGGGATCACGCGCAGCGGGTCGGCGGCGCCGAAGGGGATCGCCCCCTCGGAGATGAACGCCGCGCCCAGCAGCCAGGCGGTCGCCCCGTTCTCGCGCTCGACCTCGGTGTAGAGCTTCCGCCGCACCACCGTGGACAGCGCCATCGCGAGCGGCGGGACCATGCCTGCGGCCATCACGGCGGCCATGATCTCGAAGGAGGCCTGCGTGCCCTGGGACAGCCCTGCGGTCGCGAAGAGGTAGGCCGCCTTGTTCACGGGGCCGCCCAGGTCGAAGCACATCATGAGGCCCAGGATCACGCCCAGCAGGATCGCCGAGGTGCCGGACATGCCGGTCAGCCCGTCCTGCAGCCAGGTCATGAGCGCGGCCAGCGGGCGGCCCAGGAACAGGAGCATGAGGCCGCCCACCACGAGGGTCGTCAGCAGCGGGATGATGACCACGGGCATGAGGCCCGCGAGCCAGCGCGGCGGGCGCAGCGTGGTCAGCCACAGGGCGACGAGCCCGGCGAGCAGGCCCGTGATGAGGCCGCCCAGGAAGCCGGCGCCGACCAGCACGGAGATCGCGCCGCCGATGAAGCCGGGGGCGATGCCGGGGCGTCCGGCGAGCCCGAAGGCGATGTAGCCCGAGAGCGCGGCGACCAGGAAGCCCATGCCGGTGCTGCCGAGGGCGAACAGCACGGCTCCGAGATACAGGGCGAGGCCCGAGCGATCCGTGAGGAGGGTGCCGGTCGCGGACTCGTACTCGATCTGTCCGGGCAGCGATGTGAGCGAATGGGTGAGCGCGACGTCGCTCGCGACGAAGGCGACGTCGAATCCGCCGATCAGGAAGCCGAGCGCCATGAGCAGCCCGCCCGCGGCGACGAAGGGGATCATGTAGGACACGCCGGTCATGACGGCGGCCTGGATCCGGCGCGGCCAGGACTTCCTGGCCTCGCCGGCCTCGCCGGAGTCCGGCGAGGCGCCGCCGGAGGGGACGCGGCGGGCGCTCGGGTCCGAGGCGGCCGCGACCGCCTCGTCGAGCATCTGCGGGCCGTGGGAGATGGCGCGCTTGACGGGGTGCTCGACCAGGGGCAGCCCGGCGAAGCGCTCACGGCCGGAGATGTTGACGTCGGCCGCGATGATGAGCGCCCCGGCGCTCGCGATCTGCTCGGCGGTGAAGGGGGTGATGCCGCCGGAGCCCTGGGTCTCCACGTGCAGGATCAGGCCCTTCTCCTTCGCCGCGTTCTCGAGGGACTCGGCGGCCATGTAGGTGTGGGCGATGCCGGTGGGGCACGAGGTGATCGCGAGCAGGACGGGACCGGATGCGGATGCCTCCGCGGGCGCTCCGGCGACCGGATCCGGAGCCGATGCCGCGGCGTCCGCGGTCGCGCCCTCCGGGGCGGGGTCGAGGACGCCCATGACGAGGTCGGAGATCTGCTCGGGAGTCGTGGCCGAGCGCAGGTCCGCGAGGAACTCGGGGCGGATCAGGGCCCGGGAGAGCTGGGCGAGCAGCTGGAGATGCTGGTCGTCCGTGCCGGCGGGCGCGGCGATGCCGATGATGAGGTCGGCGGGCCCGTCCGAGGAGCCGAAGTCGACGGGCTCGGCGAGGCGCAGGAAGCCGAGCGCCGCCTCGTGCACGGCCTCGCTCCGGCAGTGGGGGATCGCGAAGCCGCCGGGCATGCCGGTCGCGAAGGACTCCTCGCGCTTCAGCAGCCCCTTCTCGAGGCCGTCGCGCTCGGCGCGGCCGGCGGCGGCGATGACATCGGCCATGAGGCCGATGACGGCGAGCTTGTCTCCCGGCGGATCGACGCCGAGGCGGACGAGGTCCGGGGTCATGAGCGGGCTCGACATGATGTTCTCTCCTTCAGAGCTGCACGACGCGGTCGGCAGCGATGTCGACCTGGTCGGGGCGGGGGATGGTGGTGCCGGGAAGCGTCACGGCCGCGCTGCCGTAGGCGAGGGCGCGGGCGAGACGCAGGGGCGGCTGCTCGCCGAGGGCGAGGCCGATCAGGTAGCCGGCGCTCGCGGAGTCCCCGGCGCCGACGGTCGAGACGACCTCGACCCGGGCCGAGGGCGAGTACCAGACCTGTCCTTCGGCGGCGAGGACGCCGCCGGCGCCGCCCAGGGTCACGAGGACCGCGCCGACACCCTGCGCGTGCAGGGCCAGGGCGGCGCGGCGGATGGGGTCGAGCTCCCCGGCGGCGGCACGCTCCTCCAGCGTGTCGCCGGGGAGGCCGACGAGCTGTCCGAGCTCCTCCGCGTTGGGCTTGAGGAAGTCGGGAGCGGTGCCGGGGAGCGCGGCGGCGATCGCGGCGAGCGGCGCGTCGGAGGTGTCGACGCCGATGAACGCCCCGGTGCTGCGCAGCAGGCGGATCAGGCGCACGTACTCGTCGGCCGGGAGCCCGGGGGCGAGGGACCCGGAGAGCATGACGAGGTCCCCGGGGCCGACGGCGGCGGTCAGGAGGTCTTCGAGCGCCCGGGCCTCCTCGGCGCCGAGGGAGGCGCCGGGCTCGTTGATCTTCGTGGTGACCAGGGGCTCGCCGTCTGCGCCCGGGGAGAGGACGGTGAGGTTCGTGCGCACCCGTCCGGGGATCGAGGCGGCGCGGACGGGCAGGTGCTCCTGCGCGAGCAGCGGGAGCAGGGGGTCTCCGGCGCCGGCGGGCAGGATCGCGAGCGCCTCGAGACCCGCGCGCCGCACGCCGAGGGCGACGTTGATGCCCTTGCCGCCGGGCTGGATGCGGTCGGAGACGATGCGGTGCACGCCGCCGGGCGACAGGGGGCCGCCGAGCTCGACGGTGCGGTCCAGGGACGGGTTCGCGGTGAGGGTGATGATCATGCCCGCACCACCTCGATCCCCTGATCGCGCAGCGACCGCTCCGCCGGGTCGGAGAGGCCGTCGTCGGTCACGAGGACGTCGACGTCGGCGATCGCGGCGAAGGTGACCAGCTGGGTGACGCCTGCCTTCGACGAGTCCGCGAGCATGATCCGGTGGTCGGCGGCGGCGACCATCGCGGCCTTCACGGCGGCCTCGTCGACATCCGGGGTGGTGAAGCCGGCGGCGGTCATGCCGTTGCAGCCGAGCACCGCGACCTCCGGGTGGAGCCGGCGCAGAGCGTCCACGGTCGTGGAGCCGACAGCGGCCTGGGTCGTGGCGCGCAGCCTCCCCGGGAGGATCTGCACCTCGAGGTCGGGGTGCGACAGGGCCGCCTGCGCGATCGCGGGGGCGTTGGTCAGGAGCGGTCCGCGGCGGCCGGCGAGATGGGGGAGGAGGGCAGCGGTCGTCGTGCCGGCGTCCACGAGCAGAGCGGTCCGGGGGTCCGAGGGCAGGAGTCGGGCCGCGGCGGCGGCGATGCGCGCCTTCGCCGGGGTGTTGGTGGTGCTGCGGGTGGCGAGGTCGGGCTCGACGCTGTCGGTGCGTCGCGGCACCGCGCCGCCGTGGACGCGCTGCAGGAGGGCGGCGGAGGCGAGCTGGTCGAGGTCGCGGCGCACGGTCTCCGTCGTGACCTCGAAGCGCTCGGCGAGCTCCGTGACGGCGACGCTGCCGCTCTCCTCGAGCGCCGCGAGGATCTGGCGCTGTCGTTCCTGGGCGTACATGGCGGGACCACCTGCTTCATCGAAGGGGAGCGGATCCGGGGATCCTCTCGCGGTACCACAGAGACTACAACACCAAGCAACGCAAAACAACAGTTGGGTTTGTGTGGTTTCTGCATCGGTGGCAGGACCTGGCAGGCTGGGGGCATGAAGATCATGCTCATCGGAGGACACGGCAGGATCGCGCTCCTCGCGGCGCCCCTGCTCGTGCAGGCTGGGCACGAGGTCGGCGCGGCGATCCGCGATCCCGCCCACAGCGCGGACGTCGAGGCGACCGGGGCGCGCCCCGTCCTCCAGGACGTCCAGGACCTCGACCCGGCCGGATGGGACGCCCTGCTGCGCGGCGCCGAAGCCGTCGTCTGGTCCGCCGGGGCCGGAGGCGGGAACCCGGCGCGCACGCGGGCGATCGATCAGGAGGCGGCCATCGCCTCGATGGACGCCGCCCAGCGCATCGGCGTCCGGCGGTATCTCATGGTCAGCTACTTCGGGGCGAGCCGGGAGCACGGCGTCCCGCAGGACGACCCGTTCTTCGCCTACGCGGAGGCGAAGGCCGCGGCCGATGCGCACCTGCGCGGCACCGGCCTCGACTGGACGATCCTCGCCCCCTCCGCCCTCACCGTCGAGGAGCCGAGCGGGCGCATCGACCTCGGCGCCGCCGCCGCGGGCAGCATCTCCCGCGGGAACGTGGCGCGCATGATCGTGGAGACCCTCGCCCGCCCGGCCCTCGCCGGACGCTTCCTCGCCGCCAACGACGGCGAGCAGGAGATCGGCGCGGCCCTCGACGCCGTCAGCTGATCGATCGCGCCCGGGCCGGAGGCGCCGTGAGGAACGCGCGGCCCGAGCGCGATCGATCGGCCGTCCCGCCCGGACGATCGGCTGTCCCGCCCGGACGAGCGACCGCGCGGGAGCTCAGGCCTCGGCGGCCTCGGCGTGCGCCCTGCGCCGCGGCAGGACGTGCACGACCGCGGCGATGATCCCGCCCCAGAGGAGGCCCAGGATCATGGCGCAGACCGTGCCGCCGACCCAGCTGAGCGCGCCGCCGATGCCGGGGACGCCCGCGAGGGCCTCCTCGAGGTGATGCACCCAGCCGTAGGGCTGGGCGGCCCCCAGCTCGTGCACGCCCACCAGCAGGATGTGGCCACCCACCCACAGCATGGCGACCATCCCGACGTAGCTGATGACGGTCATGACCTTCGGCATCGCGGCGACCAGCGCATGGCCCAGGCGCTGCGCGCCCTCGGCGGGACGGCGCGTGAGCGCGAGGCCCGCATCGTCCATCTTCACCAGC
The DNA here is from genome assembly GCF_042434575.1 of Brachybacterium hainanense. Taxonomy (NCBI): domain Bacteria; kingdom Bacillati; phylum Actinomycetota; class Actinomycetes; order Micrococcales; family Dermabacteraceae; genus Brachybacterium; species Brachybacterium hainanense. The sequence continues at coordinate 60,197 of NZ_JBHLSV010000003.1, read as the reverse complement.
AGCGCGACCGCGCCGTACACGATCAGGGTCATCGCCAGGCCCACCACGACGAGGATCGCGGCGCGCATCGCGAAGGACTGGTCCGCGACCTCGTTCAGGGAGATCACCATGATCTCCGCGGAGAGGATGAGGTCCGTGCGCACCGCGCCCGCGACGATCCGGTCCTCCGCCTCCGGGCCCTGCTCGGCGGCGGGGGTCTCGTGCCCGTGGCCGCCGCGGACCAGCTCCCAGATCTTCTCCGCCCCCTCGAAGCACAGGTAGGTCCCACCCAGCATGAGCAGCGGCGTCAGCAGCCAGGGCGCGATCCATGACAGCAGCAGCGCGACCGGCAGGATGATCGCGAGCTTGTTGATGACCGACCCCTTGGCGATCCGCCAGATGATGGGCAGCTCCCGCTTCGGGGAGAGCCCGCGCACGTACTGCGGGGTCACGGCGGCGTCGTCCACCACCACCCCGGCGGCCTTCGCGCTCGCCTTCGCGCTGGCGGCGGCGACGTCGTCCGCGCTCGCCGCGGCCAGGCGGGCCAGGGCCGCGACATCATCGAGCAGGGCAGCGAGGCCACCGGCCATCGGAGTGCCTTTCGTCCAAGGAGGGATCACCGCGGTGATCGGAGCCGGCTCAGGATACCCGGGCCGTGCCCGTCATCCGGTGATCGTGAACCCCGTCGCGCCGCGCGGGGCGCCCTCGCGCACGTCCAGGGAATCGACCCGGGCGGACGGCGGGCCGGAGGCGAGGTGCTCGAGCATGTCCGCCACCGCCTGCGGCGTCCCCTCCACATCGGCCTCGACGGTGCCGTCCCAGAGATTGCGGACCGTGCCCGTGACATGCAGCCTGCGTGCGGCATCGGCGGCGGACCAGCGGAAGCCGACCCCCTGCACGCGGCCGTGCACCCGGACGATCCTGCGGATCCTCTGCGCCATGGCTCCTCCTTCCGGTGAGGACGCGCACCCGTGCTCGACGCCGTCGGCATGCCCGTCCTACAGTTGTCCTCGCCCGGTCAGGCCGGTGCGCACCAGGATCCCCCACGAGCGGGCCGGGCGCATCCGTGAGCGCGGGCCGACCTCGCGCGGTGTCCCGACCGCGCCCCGGAAGGAACCCCGACCCATGCAGCCTGCCCCCGCCATGGTCGAGACGACAGCGCGCTCGCGTGCCGCCCAGACCGCCGCCGTGCTCAGCCTCGCCGCCGGCATCTTCATCCTCATCACCATCGAGGAGCTGCCCATCGGCGTGCTCACGGTCATGTCCGCGGATCTCGGCGTCAGCCCGGGCGTCGCCGGACTCGCCGTCACCCTGCCCGGTCTCCTCGCGGCGGTCGTCGCGGTGCTCGCCCCCGTCGCGATCGGCCGCCTCGACCGCCGGCTCTCGCTCGTGATCGGGCTCGCGAGCGTGGTGCTGTCCTGCCTGCTGAGCGTCTTCGCGCCCACCTTCGGATGGCTGCTGGCCGCGCGCGTGCTCACCGGCGTCGCGATCGGCATGTACTGGTCGGTGCTGCCGGTCGTCGCGATGCGTCAGGTCGCTCCCGAGCACCGCACCCGCGCGCTCACCCTGGCCATGTCGGGGACCGGCGCCGCGCTCGTCCTCGGGGTGCCGCTGACCAGCTGGCTCGGCAACACGTTCGGCTGGCGGGACTCCTTCGCCGTGGTCGGCGTGCTCGCCGCGCTCGTCATGGCGGCCCTGCTCGTGCTGGTGCGGCCCGTCCGCTCCGACGAGGCGATCAGCCTCTCGGCCATGGCCGGAGCGCTGCGCCACCGAGGCGTGCGCTACGCCGCCGCCATGACCGGCATCATCGTCACCGGCCAGTTCATCACCTACAGCTACGTGAGCCCGTTGCTGCAGGGGCGGGCGGGCGTGCCTGCGACTGGCGTCGGCGCGATGCTGCTCGTCTTCGGGATCGCCGGGCTGGTCGGCAACTTCGCCGTGGCGCCGCTGCTGCGCCGCCACCCCGTGCACGCCGTGCTCACCGTCGCCCTGGGCATCGCCGGCTCCCTGGGCGTGCTCTGGGCGGCGGTGCACGGGCCGCTCGCGGCCGCCCTCGTCATGCCCCTGTGGGGGCTGTTCGCGGGTGCCGCGAGCGTGTCGATCCAGTCCTTCGTCTCGCGGGCCGCGAGCGAGGTCGAGGAGCCCGGCACGGCGATCAACAGCGCCATGTTCAACATCGCGATCGCCACGGGCGCCGCGATCGGCGGACAGATCCTGGACGGACTGGGCCTCGGCGCGGTGGTCGCGACCACCGTCGGCCTCGCCCTCGTCGGCGCCCTGATCAGCCTGCGCTACCTGCTCCGGCACGTCCCGCGATGACCGGCCGGCCCGCCTCCGCGTCGTAGCGCAGCACCTCCCGGCCTGCGATCCACACCCGCAGCGCCCGGTTCCGGACGTCGAACGGGTCGCCCTCCCACAGGACCAGGTCCGCGTCCTTGCCCTCCTCGAGGGAGCCGATGCGATCGGCGAGGCCGAGGACCCGCGCCGGGTTCAGCGTGATCGCGCGCAGCGCGGCATCGGGCTCCATCCCCTCCTTCACCGCGAGCGCGGCCTGGTGGACGAGGAACTGGATCGGCACCACCGGATGGTCGGTGATGATCGAGACGTCCACTCCCGCCCGATCCAGGATCCCGGGGGCGCGCGGGGTCCGTGCGCGGGTCTCGACCTTCGAGCGGGAGACGATGAGCGGCCCGTAGAGGACGGGCACCCCGCGCCGGGCGATCCGGTCGGCGATCAGATAGGACTCGGTGCCGTGGTCGAGCACCAGGTCGAGGTCGAACTCCTCGGCGATCCGCAGGGCGGTGGCGATGTCGTCGGCCCGGTGGGAGTGCTGGCGCCAGGGGATCTCCCGGGCGAGCACGCGCGCGAGCGCGTCCGAGACCAGATCCGGCTCCCGATCGGCCTCGGCCTTCTGCATCCAGGCACGGGCGCGCGTCAGAGCCGCGCGGATGCTGAGCGCCACGCCCAGACGGGTGGAGGGGGTGCGTCCCTTGTCCCCGTGGACGCGCTTGGGGTTCTCGCCGAGCGCGGCCTTCAGGCCGGAGGGCGAGCGGAGCACCATGTCGTCGACGATGCGGCCGTGGGTCCGCAGCGCCACGGCGAGGCCGCCGATGGGGTTGCCGGAGCCGGGGTTCACGTTCACCGCGGTCACCCCGCCCGAGAGCGCATCGTCGAAGCCGGTGTCCATCGGATTGATCGCGTCGATCGCCCGGGCCGCGGCCATCACCGGATCGGTCATCTCGTTGGTGTCGTTCCCGGCCCAGCCCTCGCCCTCCTCGTGCACGCCGAGATGGACATGGGCGTCGACGAACCCCGGGAGCACCCAGCCCCCGCCCGCGTCCACGACCTCTGCCCCGGCGGGGAGGGCGACATCGGCCCCCAGCGCGAGGATCCGACCGTCCTGCAGGAGGACGGTCCCCTCGAAGGCGGGGGAGGAGACGGGATGGACATGGGCGTGCACGATGGCGGTGAGGGTCATGGCCTCCAGCATGCCGTGCCTGCGCTACTGTGCGGGGCATGTCGAGCGCACCGCGGGGATTCCGCATCGATCCGGGCTGGGACGGCGACGTCGCGGGACTGGACGCCGCCGCCGTCCCCGGCTTCCCGGGCGGGAAGCAGGAGGGCGCGGCGCATCTGGCCCGTTCCGATGCCGCCGTCGACGACCTCCAGGAACGGCTGTTCGCGGCCTTCCACGGGAAGGAGCAGGGCCGCAGCGTCCTGCTCGTCGTGCAGGGCATGGACACCTCCGGCAAGGGCGGCATCATGCGTCACGTGGTGGGCGCGGTGGACCCGCAGGGGGTGGACATCACGGCCTTCAAGGCCCCCACGGACGAGGAGAGGGCGCACGACTTCCTGTGGCGGATCCGCCCGCACGCCCCCGCCCCGGGGATCATCGGCGTCTTCGACCGCTCCCACTACGAGGACGTGCTGATCCATCGGGTCCATGGCTGGGCCGACGCCGAGGAGATCGCGCGCCGGTACGCGGCGATCATCGAGTTCGAGCGGGAGCTCGTCGAGGCCGGAACCGTGATCGTCAAGGTCATGCTGCACGTGTCCTACCGGGAGCAGGGGGAGAGGCTGCTGGAGCGGCTCGAGCGGCCCGACAAGCACTGGAAGTTCAACCCCGGCGACATCGACGAGCGCGAGCACTGGGACGCCTACCAGGACGCCTATACCGCGGCGCTGCGGGCGACGGCGACGGAGCATGCGCCCTGGCACGTCGTCCCGGCGGACCGGAAGTGGTACGCGCGTATCGCCGTGCAGCAGCTGCTGCGCGACGCTCTCGAGGCGATCGACCCGCAGTGGCCGGCCGCCGACTTCGACGTCGCCGAGCAGACGGCGCGTCTGCGCCGGACGATGGACGCGGGTTGAGGACGTGGGCTGAGATTGTCCCCGGCGGGCGGAAGGAGCAGGATGGGGGCATGGCTTCCATCACCTTCCAGAAGAACCCCGTCTCCACCGTCGGCGAGCTGCCCGCCGTGGGCTCCGCCGCCCCCGACGCCGAGCTGGTCGGCACCGACCTCGGCCCCGTCACCGTCGCGGGCCTGCGCGGACGCCGCGTCGTGCTGAACATCTTCCCCTCCCTCGACACCGGCACCTGCGCCATGTCCGTGCGCGCCTTCAACCAGCGCGCCGCGGGCCTGGAGAACACGACCGTCCTGTGCGTCTCGAAGGACCTGCCCTTCGCCCAGGCGCGGTTCTGCGGCGCCGAGGGCATCGAGGACGTCGTCACCGCCTCCGCCTTCCGCTCCGACTTCGGCGAGGCCTACGGCGTGACCATGGTCGACGGTCCCCTGCAGGGTCTGCTCTCGCGGGCGGTCGTCGTCCTCGATGCGGAGGGCACCGTGCTGTACACCCAGCAGGTCGGCGAGATCGCCGACGAGCCCGACTACGATGCCGCCCTCGCGGCCCTGGCCTGATCGCGCCGGCCTGAGATGAGCGGCGAGGCGACCTCGCTCCCGGACGGTCCGCAGCTGCGGATCGTCCGGGTGCACGAGGTGCTCGACACACCTGCGGAGGACGGCGAGCTGCGCGTCCTCGTGGACCGCCTGTGGCCCCGCGGCGTCCGCAAGGAGCGCCTGCAGGACACGTGGTGGGACAAGGACGCATGCCCCTCCGCGGAGCTGCGCAGGGAGTACCACAGCGGCGCCCTCGAGCGCCCTGCGTTCGCCGCCCGGTACCGCGCGGAGCTCGATCGCTCCGGCGCGGCCGAGGAGCTCCTCGGCCGCGCCCGCGGCGAGCACGCCCGGGTGCTGAGCCTGCTCGTGGCGGAGCGGGACCTCGCCTCCTCTCATGTCCATGTCCTCGTCGACGCCCTCGTCGACGCGGCGTCCCCGCCCCACGGAGATCCCCCCGCCTGATGATGGATCCGCTGTCCCTGGTCGTGCTGCTCGTGCTGGGCACCTTGGCCGGGATGATCAACGCCGCCGTGGGCTCCGGCTCGCTGCTCACCCTTCCCGTCCTGCTCGCGCTGGGCATCCCTCCCGGCACCGCGGTGCGCACCAACACCCTGGGCATCGTCTTCTCGACCATCGGCTCCGTGGTCGGCTTCCGGCGGGAGATCCGCGCGGAGGGCCGGGCGCTCCTGCCGCTCGTGCTGGTCACCTTCGTGTGCGCGGCCGCGGGATCGGTGCTGCTGCTCGTCTCGCCCTCGGAGGCCCTCGAGAAGGTCGTCCCGATCCTGATCGTCCTCGCGCTCGTGCTGGTGGTCGGCCAGCCGTGGCTCACGCGTCGGCTCGCCGCCCGCCGGGCACGACGCGAGGCGGCGGGGGAGGAGCCCTCCGCCGCGAGCCCCTATGCCCATCCCGGCATGCTCGCCGCGATGGGCGGCGCCGCGGTGTACGGGGGCTACTTCACCGCCGCCCAGGGCATCCTCTACATGGGGATCCTCGCGACCGGCACCGGGTCCTCGATGGTGCGGATCAATCCGGTCAAGAACCTGCTCTCGCTCGTGGTGAACGTGACGGCCGCCCTCGTGTACCTCGTCGCGCATCTCGCCTTCGGCGCGGAGATCCTCTGGCTCGGCGCGGCGGCGATCGCGGTCGGCGCGCTGATCGGCGGCTACGCGGGGGCGCATGTGGCGAAGCGGCTTCCCGACATCGTGCTGCGCGGTGCGATCGTGGTGGTCGCGCTGGTCGCCCTCGCCCGGCAGATGCTCGGCTGAGTCCCCGAGCCTCGAGGGCAGGGGTCCTCGCGCAGCGGGATCTGCGCGTGCTCGTTGACTCGCGGGCTTCGGGTCCCTAGGCTGGCATCGATTCTGCAACTGGGTTGCGAATACGGTTCCGCAGTGAGGCGAAGGAGAGGTGGCAGATGACCGGCGTCGACAGCTCTCCCGCGAGCATCCGCCATGCCACCACGCGCTCCTGCTATCTCGCCCTGCGCGACTCGGCGACCCCGCTGAGCGTGGCCGAGCTCGTGGCCGCGACCGGGCTCTCCCGGCCCACCGTGGACAGCGTCCTGACGGACCTGCAGGCCACCGGTCTCGTCGTCCCCGCCGCTCCGGGCGGCGAGGGAGCACCCGGTCGGCCCGCACGTCGTGTCGTCGTCGATCCCGCCGCCGCCCAGGTCGCGGCCCTCGACATCGGCGCCCGCACCATCCGCTGCGTCCTCACCGACGCGGCCGGCGCCGTCCAGGCCCGCAGCGCCGTGCCCGTGGACCTCGCGGACATCGGCGCCTGCATGCTCCGGGCGATCGCGGAGACCGGCGGCGAGCCGCGGGCCGTCGGCGTCGCCGCCCCCGGCCTGCTCGCCGCCGACGGCACGATCGCGCAGAGCCTCGCCCTGCCCGAGCTGGTGGGCCGCGACCTCGCCGGCGACCTCGAGCGCGCGCTGGGGTGCCCCGTCACCCTCGAGAACGACATCAAGCTCGCCGCCTACGCCGAGCATCATCTGGGCCCGGACGCCGACAGCCTCGTCCTCGTGCAGATCGGGCATCGGATCTCCGTCGGCCTCGTCGTGGGCGGGCAGATCCTCCAGGGCGCGCACCGTCTCGCCGGGGAGCTCGGCACCCAGCGCGGCATGCGCTGGACCCGCAGCTCGCAGCGCGGCCGCCTGGTCTGGTCCACGGGCGACGAGGCCCGGCCGCTGCTCGAGAGCGCGGCGACGGGAGAGTCCGAGGCCGTCGCGGAGATCGCCCGCTTCTGCGACGAGATCGCGCCCCGGCTCGCGGGCCTGCTGCTCGCCGTCGACCCGGAGCTCCTCGTGATCGGCGGCGGTCTCTCCCGCGCGGGGGAGACGCTCCTGCATCCGCTGCGCGCGGCGATCGAGCATCAGCTCATGGCTCCCGGCCGACCCCGGGTGCTCGCCGCCGCCCTGCCCACCGACGGCTCGCTCATCGGCGCGCTGGGCCGTGCCTTCGAGCACGGCTCGCCGGCGCTGCTGGGCGTCCCCGGCATCCCCCCGCCCTGGCACCGCCTGCGCGAGGCCCTCTGACCACCCGCCTCGCCCGACCTCCACAGAGCCCGACCCTGACAGAGAAGGACACCATGACCACAGACATCCGCTTCGGCTTCAGCTCCTACAGCTTCTGGCCCAAGCTCGCCTCCGGCGAGATGACCCTGCTCGACGTGATCGCCTGGGTCGCCGCGAGCGAGGGGGAGCACCTCGAGCTCGCCGTGCTCGGCGACGACGCCGACAGCCCCATCCCGACCATCGAGTCCGACCCCGCCTTCGTCCGGGAGGTGCGCGCCGCGGCGGAGTCCGCAGGCGTGGTCCTCTCGACCATGGCGATCGGCGCGGACCTCTCCTCGGCCGATGCCGAGGAGCTCGCCGCACAGGTCGCGCGGGTCAAGCGCTACGTGGACCTGGCCGACTCCCTCGGGATCCGCCAGATGCGCCACGACGTCGTCGCCCACGCCGGCCGCGAGGGCGACGACACGCCGCTGTTCGAGCAGGCCCTGCCCTCGATCGTCGCCGCCTCGAAGGAGATCGCGCAGTACGCGGCGACCAAGGGCATCACGACGAGCCTCGAGAACCACGGCTTCTTCGTGCAGTCCGCCGATCGCGTGCGCCGCATCATCCACGCGGTCGACGAGCCGAACTTCCGCACCACCCTGGATGTCGGCAACTTCGTGTGCGTCGACGAGGATCCCGCGGTCGTCGTGCCCCAGAACCTGCCGTACGCGATGGTCGTCCACTTCAAGGACTTCTACATCCGGCCCGCGGACGCCGACCCGGGCGAGGGCTGGTTCCGCAGCCGCGGCGGCAAGCATCTGCGCGGCGCCGTCGTCGGCAACGGCGACATCGACCTGGTCGCCGTCGCCCGTGCCATCAAGGAGTCCGACTACTCGGGCTTCGCCTCCATCGAGTTCGAGGGCTGGGAGGACAGCCTTCTGGGCTGCTCCCGCGGCATCGCCAACGCCAAGCGCCTGCTCGAGAACTCCTGATCCGCCCCACCCCACCACCCAGAACTGAGGAAGTCACCCCCATGACGAAGCTCCGCATCGGCGTGATCGGCGCCGGCAGCATCGCGCAGATCCACCTGGAGTCCTACAAGAACAACGCCGACGTCGAGCTCGTCGCCGTCTCCGACATCAACCACGAGCGCGCCCGCGCCGTGGCCGACAGCTTCGGCGCGCCCGATGCGTACGGCGATCCGCACGAGATGCTCGCCGACCCGAGCATCGACGCGGTGAGCGTGTGCACCTGGAACAACTCCCACGCCACCTGGGCGATCGCCGCGATCGAGGCCGGCAAGCACGTCCTGGTCGAGAAGCCGATCGCCCGCACCCTCGCCGAGGCCCTGGAGATCCAGAAGGTCGCCGAGGCCCACGACGTCGTCGTCCAGGTCGGCTTCGTGCGCCGTCACGCGCCCAACTGCCAGGTGCTGAAGACCTTCATCGACGCCGGCGACCTGGGCGAGATCTACTACGCCAAGGCCAGCTGCATCCGCCGCAACGGCAACCCCGGCGGCTGGTTCGCGGACAAGGAGATCGCCGGAGGCGGTCCCCTCCTCGACATCGGCGTGCACGTCCTGGACCTCGCCTGGTACCTCATGGGTTCGCCGAAGGCCGTCGCCGTGAGCGGCTCCGTCGCCCACCGCCTGGGCAACCGTGCGCACATCACGACGATGCCCCGGTACCAGGTCGCTGACTACGACCCCACCAAGAACAGCGTCGAGGACCTCGCCAGCGCCATGATCCGCTTCGAGAACGGCGCGACGCTCATGCTGGACTGCTCCTACTCGCTGCACGCCACCAAGGACTCGATCGAGGTGTCGGTGTATGGCGACAAGGGCGGCGCGGACCTGGAGCCCTCGCTCCAGATCGCGACGGAGATGCACGACTCGGTCGTCAACATCACCCCGCAGATCGCCTCGGGGACCTTCGAGTTCGGCGGCGGCTTCGCGAACGAGATCAAGAACTTCGTCGACACCTGCCAGGGTCGCGCCGAGTCCGTCGCCCCCGCCTGGCACGGCGTCGAGGTCGTCCGCCTGCTCGAGGCGATCTACCGCTCCGCCGAGGAGGGCCGGGAGATCTCGCTGGTCTGACCGCCCCGCGCTGCGCTCAGCCGCGGGCCCGCTGCGGCGCAGAGGATATGAGGCTGGCGAACCGGGATCGGAGGATCCCGGTTCGCCAGCCTCATACGGTGCGGCGGTGGAGCGGCGCCGCCGCTCAGCGCGGCGTCGGGCCGTCCAGGAAGGGGAGGACCTCGGCGAGGACGTCCTGCGCGGGGGAGAGGGTGCCCGCATGCGTGCGCCCTGGCAGCGGGACGAAGCGCCCGTGCGGCATGAGCGCGGCGGCATGCCGGGACTGCGCGAACCGCGGCTGATCGAGGTCGCCGGTCATCCACAGCGCGGGGACCTGGCAGGCGGCCAGGCGCTCCTCGGCGATGCCGGGGGTGGCATCGGTCGCGGTGAACAGCGCGGCCATCGCCAGCGGGTCGGTCCGGAGGAAGGCCGTCCGGGTGGCCTGCGCCGTGCGGCCGGGGGTGCCCGGGCCCAGCCCCTGGCGGGTGCAGAAGGCGTCCATGCCCTCCTCGCGCAGGGTGCGGATCGTGCCGGGGAAGAACAGGGAGTCCACCGCGCCCCGCTGATCGGCGGCGGAGCCGCCCAGGCACACCAGACGCGAGATGCGCTCGGGGTGCTCGAGGGCGAGGGTGAGGGCGATCCGGGCGCCCAGGGAGTAGCCGATGATCCCGACGGGCTCCTGCGCGCCGATGCGGTCCAGGACCGCGAGGACATCCGCGGCGAGCCCCTGCTGCGTATAGGCCCGTGGGTCGTGCGGCGTCCCGGAGCGGCCGTGGCCGCGCAGGTCGAGCCGCACCACCCGATGCCGGGCGGCGAGCGGCTCCAGGTAGCCCAGGCCTCGCCAGATGGCCCGGGAGAGCACCGACCCGTGCAGCAGCACCAGGGTGCGCGGAGGCGCGGCGGAATCGGCCGGGCCGGTCACGTCGTAGGCGATCGGCACGTCGTCGATCGGCGAGGTGATGGTGGGCATGGAGCTCCTGGGAGGAGAACGGCGAGGGGCCGGCCGGGGGAGGGGAGACAGACGGGGCCGATGGGCGCGGATGCGGGGATCCGGGCCCATCGGCCCCGAGACGGTGCCGCTCAGCGCGGCATGGGCGTCACAGCGCGGCGCTGATCTTCTCGACGATCGCGTTCAGGGTCGCCGAGGGACGCATCACCGCAGCGGCCTTCGCCGGCTCCGGGCGGTAGTAGCCGCCGATGTCCGCGGGCTTGCCCTGGACGGCGAGCAGCTCCGCGGCGATCGTCTCCTCGGAGGCCGCGAAGTCCGCGGCGATCGGTGCGAAGGCGGCGGCCAGCTCTGCGTCCTCGGTCTGCGCGGCCAGCTCCTGGGCCCAGTACAGGGCCAGATAGAAGTGGCTGCCGCGGTTGTCGATCGTGCCCAGCTTGCGCTGCGGGGACTTGTCGTTGTTCAGCAGGGTCTCCGTCGCGCGGTCCAGCGCGTCGGCGATGACGGCGGCGCGCGGGTTGTCCGCGGTCCGCGCGAGGTGCCGCAGCGACTCGGCCAGCGCGAGGAACTCGCCCAGGCTGTCCCAGCGCAGGTAGTCCTCCTCGACGAGCTGCTGGACGTGCTTGGGGGCGGAGCCGCCCGCGCCCGTCTCGAACAGGCCGCCGCCGTTCATGAGCGGGACCACCGAGAGCATCTTGGCGCTCGTGCCGAGCTCCATGATCGGGAACAGATCCGTCAGGTAGTCGCGCAGCACGTTGCCGGTCACCGAGATGGTGTCCTCGCCGCGGCGCACCCGTGCCAGGGTGTGCTTGGTCGCCTCGACGGGGGAGAGGATCCGCAGGTCCAGGCCCTCGGTGTCCTCCTGCGCGAGGTACTCCTCGACCTTGGCGATGAGATTGCGGTCGTGGGCGCGGGACGGATCCAGCCAGAACACGGCCGGCATGCCGGACTCGCGGGAGCGGCGCACGGCCAGCTGCACCCAGTCGCGGATCGGCGCGTCCTTGGCCTGGCAGGCGCGGAAGACGTCGCCCGCGGCGACCTCATGGGACATGAGCACGGCGCCCGAGGCGTCGCGGACCTCGACGCGGCCCTCGGAGGCGATCTCGAAGGTCTTGTCGTGGCTGCCGTACTCCTCGGCCTTCTGCGCCATCAGGCCCACGTTGGGGACCGTGCCCATCGTGGTCGGGTCGAAGGCGCCGTTCTCCTGGCAGTCCTCGATGGTCGCCTGGTAGACGCCGGCGTAGGAGGAGTCGGGGATGACGGCGAGGGTGTCCTGCTCGGCGTCGTCCGCGTTCCACATGTGGCCGGAGGTGCGGATCATCGCCGGCATGGAGGCGTCGACGATCACGTCGGAGGGCACGTGCAGGTTGGTGATGCCCTTGTGGGAGTTCACCATGGCGAGCGCGGGGCCGTCGGCGAGGTCCTGGTCGATCGCGGCGCGGATTCCTGCGCGGACGGGCTCCTCGAGGTCCTCGGCGCCGGCGAGGATGCCGCCGAGGCCGTTGTTGGGGGAGAGCCCCGCGGCGGCGAGCACGTCGCCGTACTGGGTGAACAGGGTCGGGAAGAAGGCGCGCACCGCATGGCCGAAGAGGATCGGGTCGGAGACCTTCATCATCGTGGCCTTCAGGTGCAGGGAGAACAGCACGCCCTGCTCCTTCGCGGCCGCGACCTGCGCGCGCAGGAACGCATCGAGCGCCTCGGCGCGCATGATCGTGGAGTCCACGACCTCGCCGGCGAGCACGGGGATCGAGGCCTTGAGCACGGTCTCGGCGCCGTCGGCGGCGACATGGACGATCGAGAGCGCGCCCTCGTCCTCGAGCACGACGGACTGCTCGTTGCTGCGGAAGTCGTCGGCGCCCATGGTGGCGACGGAGGTCTTCGAGTCCGAGGCCCAGGCGCCCATGCGGTGCGGATGGGTCTTCGCGAAGTTCTTCACGGCCGCGGGGGCGCGGCGGTCGGAGTTGCCCTCGCGCAGCACCGGGTTCACGGCCGAGCCCTTGACCGCGTCGTAGCGGGCGCGGACGTCCTTCTCCTCATCGGTCTGCGGGTTCTCCGGGTAGTCGGGAAGGGCGATGCCCTGGCCCTGCAGCTCCGCGATCGCGGCCTTCAGCTGCGGCACGGAGGCGGAGATGTTCGGCAGCTTGATGATGTTCGCCTCGGGCGTCTTCGCGAGCTCGCCCAGCTCGGCGAGGGCGTCGGCCTCGCGCTGGTCCTCGGGGAGCAGGTCGCCGAAGGCCGCGACGATGCGGCCGGCCAGGGAGATGTCCCGGGTCTCGATGTCGATGCCGGCGGCATGGGAGAACGCCTCGAGGATCGGCAGGAAGGAGACGGTCGCCAGCATCGGCGCCTCGTCGGTGTGGGTGTAGATGATGCGCGACATGGTCGGGGGTACTCCCTCTGGTCGGGGGCGTGGATATGTCTTGAGGTCAAGACTATCGAAGCGGGGCTGTGTCCTCCGCGGGCCGGCCGCGGCTGTCGGTCACGTCACCATGGTGGCACCGCAGGGGCGGTCGCGTCGCCCCGCGCCCGGTTCCAGCGTGCGGATCGCCCGGGGGGAGCGGAGGACGGGGCGCCTAGACTTCCCCCATGACCTACCTCTCCGTGACCGACCTGCGCGGCGCGGCCCTCAGCAGGGCCCAGCTCGCCGCCGCCCTCCCGCGCGCCGATGTGGACGTCGAGTCCGCGATCGCCGCGGTGCGCCCGGTGGTGGAGGACGTCGCCCATCGCGGCGCGGAGGCGGTGCTGGAGGCCTCGGAGCGCTTCGACGGGGTGCGCCCCGCGCATCTGCGCGTGCCCGAGACGGCGCTCGCGGCCGCGCTCGCGAGGCTCGACCCGGCGATCCGCGCCGCTCTCGAGGACGCGATCGCGCGCGTGCGCGCCGTCTCCGAGGCCGATGCCCGTCCGGACGAGCGCGTCGAGGTCGTGCCCGGCGGCATCGTCACCCAGCGCTGGATCCCGGTGCGCAGGGTGGGCCTGTACGCGCCCGGCGGGCGCGCCGTGCTCCCCAGCAGCGTGGTCATGAACGTGGTCCCTGCCCAGGCCGCGGGCGTCGAGCAGATCGTGCTCGCCTCGCCGCCGCAGAAGGAGTTCGACGGGCTCCCGCACCCCACGATCCTCGCCGCCTGCGCTCTGCTCGGGGTGACCGAGGTGATCGCCGCAGGCGGGGCCCAGGCGATCGCGCTGCTGGCCCACGGCGCGGAGGACCTGGGCGGGGGAACGGGCCTGGACCCGGTGGACCTCGTCACCGGACCGGGGAACGTGTATGTGGTCGCGGCCAAGCGCCTGGTCTCCTCGCGTGTCGGGATCGATGCGGAGGCCGGCCCCACCGAGATCGCGATCCTCGCCGATGCCGAGGCCGATGCCCGCTTCGTCGCCGCGGACCTCATCTCCCAGGCCGAGCACGACCCGCTCGCCGCGAGCATCCTCGTCACCGACAGCGAGGAGCTGCTCGGCCGGGTCGAGGAGCAGCTCGCGATCCAGGTCCCGCAGGCCGAGCATGCCGCCCGGGTCGAGGAGGCGCTGCGCGGCGTGCAGAGCGGGGCGATCCTCGTCGAGGACGTCGAGCGGGGTCTCGAGGTCGTCGACGTCTACGGCGCCGAGCACCTCGAGATCCAGACGGCCGATGCCTCCGCCGTGGCCGCCCGTGTCTCGAACGCGGGGGCGGTCTTCGTCGGTCCGCACAGCCCCGTGAGCCTCGGCGACTACGCGGCCGGGTCGAACCATGTGCTGCCCACGGGCGGGACGTCCCGCTCGACGGGCGGGCTGGGGACGCAGACCTTCCTGCGCGGCATCCATGTGGTCGAGTACGACCGCGAGGCCCTCGCCGGCGCCCGTGCGACCGCGACGACCCTCGCCGCGGCGGAGGGCCTGCCCTCCCACGGACGCGCCGTGGACATCCGCTTCGAGCGCTGAGCCCGGGTCGGCCGCGCGCCGCCTGCCCTGACGGCCCCCGTCCTCGGATGGGGGCCGTCGGCGTGCGTGGGCCCTGGTGGGGATGATCCTCCGGGACGGCCTTCGCGCCCGCTCTCGGGCACGATGTTGCCATCGGCCGATGGAAGCGCTTACAGTTGTCCGAGGCGCTGTAAGCGCTTCCAGTTCCGGTGCCCGACGCGGGCACGCCGCCGCTCGACGAGGAGGGCTCGTGATCACCGACGGCTCGACGCCCTCGACGGGCGCCACCATCTACGAGGTGGCGGCGCGTGCCGGGGTCTCCATCGCCACCGTCAGCCGGACCTTCGCGGGCCGCGCCGGCGTCGCCCCCCGCACCCGGGATGCGGTGATGACCGCCGCCCAGGAGCTGCGCTACGTCCCGGCCGCCGCGGCCCGTGCGCTCGCCGTCCGGCGGAGCAGGGCGCTCGGGGTGGTCCTGCCGCACATCGCCGGTCCCTACTACGCCCAGCTGCTGGTCGGCTTCGAGATCGCCGCCTCCGATCTCGGCCTGTCCGTGGTCCTCGCCCTGGTCTCCCCGTCGGACCATCGCGCCGACGCCGTCCGCGAGCTGCTGGGCCGCGTCGACGGCATCGCCTTCATGGCGCGCAGCGGAGCCGACGACGACGCCGTGGCGCGCGTCGCCGCCGTCCGCCCGACGGTCACCGTCGCCCGCGGTCGCAGCGCCGGAGCCGATGCCTTCTATGCGGAGAACCGCGGCGCCGCCCGGGAGCTGACGCGTCATCTGATCGACCACGGCCGTCGCCGCATCGGATTCGTGGGCCTGGCCGAGGACGGGTCCGACATCGGCACGCGTCACCGCGGGTATCTCGCGGCCCTCGAGGAGGCCGGGCTCGCGCCGGCACGGCACCTGAGGGCCGATCCCGTCGAGGAGGCCGGGCACGCCGTCGCCGATCAGCTCCTCGAGGGTCGCGGGGTCACCGAGCTGGATGCACTGGTCTGCGGGAACGACGAGCTCGCCATCGCGATCATCGCGCGCCTGACCGCGGCCGGGGTGCGGGTCCCCGAGGATCTCGCGGTCACCGGATGGGACGACACCCTCACCGCGCGCTACCTGGCGCCGAGCCTGACCACGGTGCGCTCGGACGTCGACGCGCTCGGCGGCCTCGCCGCCCGCCGGCTCGCGGGCCGCATCGACGGCGAGCCGGTGCAGGAGCCCGTCACCGTCGACTCGACTCTCGTGCTGCGGGGCTCCTGCGGCTGTCCGGCCCCGGCCCTCCGTCCTCCCGCAGCCCCTCCGCATCTCGCACGGCTCTCCCTCACCACCATCGAATCCGAGGAGTCATCATGACCATCACCCCGCGCCCCACCCGCCGCACCGTCACCGGGCTCGGCGCCGCCGCCGCGCTCGGCCTGCTCGCCGCCTGCGGGCGCCCCGAGGAGAACGGGGACGGCAGCGCCCCCGCCTCCGCCGAGCCGATCGCCGAGGGTCCCGCCACCGGATCCCTCACCGTCTGGGCGATGGGCGCCGAGGGCGAGAAGCTGCCCGAGCTGCTCGCGGGCTTCCAGGAGCAGAACCCCGACGTCACCGTCGAGGTCACGCCCGTCCCCTGGGACAGCGCCCACGACAAGTTCACCTCCGCGATCGCCGCCGGCACCGCTCCCGACGTCGCCCAGGTGGGCTCCACCTGGATGGCGGAGTTCGTGGGCCTCGGCGCCCTCGAGCCCACCCCCGAGGAGATCTCCGTCGACGACTTCTTCACGGGAGCGCTGGACAGCGTGACCGTCGGCGACACCGTCTACGGGGTGCCGTGGTATGTCGAGACCCGCGTGGTGTTCTACCGCAAGGACCTCGCCGAGCAGGCCGGGATCACCGAGCCGCCCGCCGACTGGGAGGGGCTCCTCGCCCTCGCCCGCGCCCTCCAGGAGAAGGCCGGTGCGACCTGGGGCATCTCGCTCCAGCCCGGCGGCACCGGCTCCTGGCAGAGCGTCATGCCGCTGATCTGGTCCAACGGCGGCGACGTCGTGGACGACCAGGGCGCCGAGTTCACCTTCGACGCCCCCGCGAACGAGGAGGCGCTCGCGTACTACCAGTCCTACTTCAGCGAGGGCATCTCGAACCCGACGCCGGCGGACGGGACCACGGAGCAGGACTTCGTCTCCGGGGCGGTGCCGATGTTCATCTCCGGCCCCTGGATGATGAGCGCCGTCGAGGCCCTGGGCGGAGAGGGCTTCGCCGAGAAGTACGGCGTGTTCGTGATGCCGCAGAAGGAGAGCAGCGCGAGCTTCCTGGGAGGGGCGAACCTCGGCGTCTTCCAGGGCACGAAGAACCGGGACGCGGCCTGGAAGCTCGTCCAGCACCTCTCGAGGCCCGAGGTGCAGGTCCAGTGGTTCGGCATCTCCACCGACCTGCCCGCGCTCCAGCAGGGCTGGGAGGACCCCGCGGTCGCCTCGAACGAGAAGTTCGAGGTGTTCCGCACCCAGCTCGACACCGCATTCGCCCCTCCGGTCGTCGCCACCTGGGAGCAGGTCGCCGCCGCGTTCGACGCCCAGATCGAAGAGGTCTGCAAGAACGGCCTCGCGGCGGCGGACGCCCTGGCGGCCACGCAGTCCGAGGCCCAGAGCATCGGGACCGGAGCCTGACATGAGCACCCTCACCCCCACCGCGGGAGCCGCCGGCTGCGGGCCGACCCGGGTCCGTCGGCGCCCCCGGCGCGGGACCGCCGAGGCCCGGGCCGGTCTGCTCCTCGCCCTGCCCTTCGTGGTCCTGTTCCTCGTGTTCACCGCCTGGCCCGTGCTGCAGTCGATGATCATGTCCTTCACGGACATGCGGATCACCGACATCCGCACGCCCTTCGCCGTCGACTTCGTGGGTCTCGACAACTACCGGACCGCCTTCGCCGACCCGGTGTTCCGTCGTGCGGCGCTCAACACCGGGGTCTTCGTCGTGCTCGGCGTGCCGCTGACGATCATCGCGGGACTCGCCGCGGCCGTCGCCCTGAACCGCGGAGTGGGAAGGCTGCGCGCGGTCTACCGGGTGGGCTTCTACACCCCGGTGATCACCTCGATCGTCGCGGTCGCGGTGGTGTGGCGCTTCCTGCTCCAGCCCGGGACCGGACTGGTGAACACGGTCCTCGGCTGGGTGGGCATCGACGGCCCGCACTGGCTCGGCGACCAGCGCACGGCGCTGCTCTCGCTCGTCGTGATGGCCGTCTGGCGCAACTTCGGCACCTCCATGGTCATCTTCCTCGCCGGGCTGCAGGCCGTGGATCCCGGACTGCACGAGGCGGCCGCGCTCGACGGCGCGGGGCGCTGGCGGAGGTTCCTGAGCATCACCCTGCCCTCGATCCGTCCGACGATGCTGTTCGTCCTGGTCACCACCACGATCGGATACCTGCAGTTCTTCGAGGAGCCTTTCGTGATGACCAGCGGCGGTCCGCTGAACGCCACCGTCTCCGCCTCGATGTACACGTACAGCCAGTTCGGCTACGGCAACTACGGCGTGGCCGGGGCGATGGCGTACCTGACGTTCGTGGTGATCGGCATCGTCACCCTCGCCCAGTTCCGACTCATGAGGGAGAAGCGATGATCGAGCGCCGCCGCCCCGTGCTGACCTCCATCGTCCTCACGATCTTCCTGCTGCTCGTGATCACCCCCTTCGTCTGGATGATCCTGGGGAGCCTGAAGACCCAGGGCGAGCTCCTGAGCGTGCCGCCGACGTGGCTCCCCGAGCAGCCCACCTGGGACAACTTCCGCCGGCTCTTCGAGAGGCCCTTCGGAGCGTTCTTCCGCAACTCAGCCCTGGTCGCCGTCGCCGTCACCGCCGGGAACCTGCTCTTCAGCTCGATGTTCGGGTACGCGCTCGCCCATCTGCGCTTCCCCGGAAAGCGGATCCTCTTCGCGCTGGTCCTGGGCTGCCTGATGATCCCGGGACTGGTCACGTTCATCCCGCAGTACGTCCTGGTGGTGAACCTGGGACTGGCCGACACCATCCCGGCGCTCATCCTGCCGTTCCTGGTCCAGCCCTTCAGCGTCTTCCTGATGCGGCAGTTCTTCCTGGGTCTGCCCCGCGAGCTGCTCGAGGCAGGACGGATCGACGGCGTGGGGGAGATCGCGATCTTCTTCCGCATCTACCTGCCGCTGGCGGGCCCCGCCTTCGCGACCCTCGGGATCCTCACCTTCCTGGGCTCCTGGAACAACTTCCTGTGGCCGCTGGTCGTCTCCTCGAGCGAGTCGACCTACACCCTCCCGGTGG
This sequence comes from Brachybacterium hainanense, assembly GCF_042434575.1. Lineage (NCBI taxonomy): Bacteria > Bacillati > Actinomycetota > Actinomycetes > Micrococcales > Dermabacteraceae > Brachybacterium > Brachybacterium hainanense. Next base: position 41,663 of record NZ_JBHLSV010000003.1, on the reverse strand, counting down.
CGCTGGCGCTCATCTCCACCGGGCAGAACGAGACCGACTACGGGCTCCTGCTCGCCGGCGCGACGCTCGTCGTGCTGCCGATCCTGGTGGTCTTCCTCTTCTTCCAGCGCTACTTCATCCAGGGCATCGCCGCCACCGGGATCAAGTGAGCGCGTGCTCAACGCTCCCGATCCTGCAGATCACCATCCACCGCCTCGAGGAGGCACCGTGAACACCGTCCATCGACGCACTCTGCTCACCGCCCCCGTGCTCGCCGTCCCGCTGCTGGGAGCCGGAGCCCCCTGCGGCCTCGCCTCGGCGGCGCGGAGCCCTGCCGCCCGCACCGCTGGAGGACCGGTCCCGGCCCCGCCCCTGGGGCCGCCGCGTCGCGGGGGCGGACAGGACGCGGTGCTGCGCCGCTGGGCGGCCGACACCTGGCGCAGCCTCGACGCGATGACCGTCCGCTCGACCGGTCTCGTCTCCGACGGCATCGGCGCCGACCTCACCGGCCGCTCGCGCCACACCTCGCCCACCAACATCGGCGGCGCGCTCTGGTCCGCCCTGATCGCGCGGGAGCTGCGTCTGATCACCCCGGGCGAGGCCCGCAGCCGCATCGCCGTGACGCTGGCCTCGCTCGAGCGCATGGAGCATCACGAGCCGTCGGGGATGTACGTGAACTGGTACGACGAGACCGACGGCACCGTCCTGCGCTCCTGGCCCGGCTCGGGCAGCCCCATGGTGCCCTTCGTCTCGAGCGTGGACATGGGCTGGCTCGGAGCGGCGCTGCACGTCGTCGCCCAGGCCGATTCCTCGAACCGCCGGGCGGCACGGCGCCTCGTCGACCGCATGCGCTGGGACGTCTTCTTCGACCGCGACGTCGCCGAGCAGCCGGGCCGGACCATCGGCGGTTTCTGGATCGAGGATCCGGGCCGCGACGACGCGGAGCTGCTGCCGCTGTTCCACGGGATCGCCGGGGAGGACGTCTGGTACCACACCGGGCACCACTACGACACGGCGGTCTCCGAGGCGCGGATGGTCACCTACCTCGGCATCATCACCGGTCAGATCCCCGCCGGCGCCTACTACACGACGCTGCGCACCTTCCCGCCGGACTGGACCTGGCCGGAGATGACCCCGGTGGGGGACTGGGCGGAGCACGAGGGGGTGCGCGTGTTCGAGGGCGCCCACACCTACCGCGGCATGGAGATCGTCCCCGGCTGGGGCGGCTCGATGTTCGAGGAGCTGATGCCGGACCTGTTCGTGCCGGAGGCGGCCTGGGCGCCGATGAGCTGGGGACGGAACCACCCCCTGCACGTGCGCGCCCAGCGCGAGCACGGCCTGGACGAGGCCGGCTACGGGTACTGGGGGTTCTCCCCGAGCTCGGACCCGCACGGCGGGTACCGCGAGTACGGGGTCGATGCCCTGGGCCTGAACCCGACCGGGTACTTCTCCGATGCGGCTGGAACGGACTGGCACGTGGGCGAGGAATACCCCCGGGGGCTCGACGGGGTCGTCACGCCGCACGCGGCCGCGCTCGCGCTGCAGTACGAGCGGGACGCCGCCGTCGAGAACCTCTCGAGGATCGAGACCGAGCTGGGCGCCTACGGGCCCGGCGGCTTCCACGACGCCGTGGCCGTGCGCTCGGGCGTGATCGCCCGGCGCCACCTCTCGCTGGACCAGTCGATGGTGCTCGGCGCGCTCGGCAACGTCCTGCTCGACGGGCAGCTGCAGGAGTGGTTCGCGACCGACGAGGTCGAGACGAGCCTGCGCGGGGTCATCGGGCAGGAGGAGTTCCGCACGCGCGGCTGACCGCACCGCCGGGCCCCGCGCCTCGCGCCGGCCCTCTCGCCGAGCGCCGGTGGCCGGGTGGGAGAGGGGTCAGGCCTCGGGGTCGTCCGCCGATGCGGCGAGGGCGGAGCCGTCGACGACCTCGACCCGCTCGCCGCGCGTGAGGAACAGGGCGACTGCGCGCCAGCCCAGCATGAGCACGCCGGTGACCGCCGCGGTGACGATGACGAAGCTCATCTCGGTGCCTGCGGAGAACAGGGCCCGGATCGCCATGCAGGCGACGACCGTGATCGCCCAGATCATCACGCCGTGCGGCCACAGGCGGAAGGGATGGTTCCACGAGCGGATCGCGAGATGACCCAGCAGCACTCCCACCAGGAACGGCCAGCCGACGGCGAACATGGTGGCGGTGGACAGCTGCTCGCCGTGCTGGAGCAGGCCGATCACGACGAAGACGAGCACGGCCAGGATGTCGCCCACCAGGGCGCCGACGGAGCGGAACATGCCGTCCAGGGTAGAGCAGGACGCGCCGCGGACCCTGACCGCGCCCGCCTCATCGGCGCACGGGGCGATGCGCATCACGCCCCCGCCCGGGCAGCGGACACGCCCGGGGTCCGCGGGCCCCGAGCCTCTACGATGGGCCCATGCCCGATGCCCGCTCCGCGCCCTCGCCCGCCCCGGCCCGTCCGGGCACCCCCGCGCCCCGCGAGGACCTGGCCGGCATGCATCCCTACGGGGCGCCGCAGCTCGACGTGCCGCATATGCTCAACGTCAACGAGAACCCCTTCCCGCCCTCGCCCGCCCTCGCGGCCGCGATGGGGGAGGCCGTCCGCGAGGCCGCGTCCTGCCTGAACCGCTATCCCGACCGCGAGTTCGAGGCGCTGCGCGCGGACCTGGGTGCCTACCTCGCCGAGGAGTCCGGGATCCCTGCACCGGCGGCCTCGCAGGTGTGGGTCGCCAACGGATCCAACGAGGTCATGCACCAGCTCCTGCTCGCCTTCGGCGGGCCGAACCGGACCGCGCTCGGCTTCGCCCCGCACTACTCGATGTACCCCGAGTACGCGCGGGACACCTTCACGCGCTGGGTGGCCGCCGACCGCGGTCCCGCCCCGGAGTTCGCGCTCGGCACCGAGCAGGTGCTCTCCGCCATCGCGGAGCACAGCCCGGACGTCGTGGTGCTCACCAGCCCCAACAACCCCACCGGCACCGCGCTCGACCTCGAGATCGTGCGCGCCGCCGCGAAGGCCCTCGCCCCGCGCCGCGGACTGCTCGTGGTCGACGAGGCATACGGGGAGTTCCGCCGTGACGGGGTGCCCAGCGCCCTGACGCTGCTTCCCGAGCATGCGAACCTCGTCGTCTCCCGCACCATGTCGAAGGCCTTCGCCCTCGCGGGCGCGCGCGTGGGCTACCTCGTGGCTGACCCCGCGATCGTCGACGCGATCCGCATCGTCCGCCTGCCCTACCATCTGTCCGCCGTGACCCAGGCCGTCGCCCGGACGGCGATCGCGCACCGCGCGGAGCTGCTGTCGCAGGTCGCCGTGCTCCGTGCCGAGCGGGACGCGCTCGCCGAGCACCTGCGCGGACGGGGCCACCAGGTGGCCCCCTCGGACGCCAACTTCATCCTGTTCCACGTCGGCGAGGACCGCCATCGGATCTGGCAGGCGCTGCTGGACCGGGGCGTGCTCATCCGCGAGGTCGGCCCCGAGGGCTGGCTCCGCGTCTCCCTCGGCACCCCCGAGGACAACACCGCATTCCGCACCGCCCTCCAGGAGGCCGACCCCCGATGACCGCCGCCCGCACCGCCCGCCTCACCCGCTCGACCAAGGAGTCCTCGGTCGAGGTGTTCCTGGACCTCGACGGCACCGGAATGGTGGACGTCTCCACGACCGTGCCGTTCTTCGACCACATGCTCACGGCGCTCGGCACCCACGCCCGCTTCGACCTGACGGTGAAGGCCACGGGGGACACGGACATCGACGCCCACCACACCGTCGAGGACACCGCGATCGTGCTCGGGCAGTGCCTGCGCGAGGCGCTCGGCGACAAGCAGGGCATCGCCCGCTTCGGCGACGCGATGGTCCCGCTGGACGAGGCGCTCGCCCAGGCCGTCGTCGACGTCTCCGGCCGCCCCTACTGCGTGCACAGCGGCGAGCCCGACGGGCAGGAGTACCACCTCATCGGCGGCCACTTCACGGGCTCCCTGACCCGGCACGTCCTCGAATCCCTCGCGCATCACGCGGCGATCTGCCTGCACATGCGCGTCCTCGCCGGACGCGACCCCCACCACATCGTCGAGGCCCAGTTCAAGGCGCTCGCCCGTGCCCTGCGCGCGGCCTGCGCCCGGGACGAGCGCGTCATCGGCGTCCCCTCGACGAAGGGAGCACTGTGAGCACCATCGAGCCGCCCGGCGAGGGCGAGGACCCCCGCCGCCCCGACGACGACATCGACGCCGAGTTCGCCCGGATGATGGAGGGCATGAGCCTCTCCGAGGAGCCGCTGACGGTCGAGGACGTCCTGTCCGCCCCCTCCGCCGTCCCCGAGCCCGAGGCGGATGCCGCCGGTGCCGAGGAGGAGCCTGCCCCGATCGCGGTGGTGGCGACCTCCGTCGCCGCGGCCAAGGCGCTCGCCGGTGCGATCCGCCTCGGCCGCGAGGCCCGCAGCGACGGCGTCGACATCCCTGCCGGGACCCTCGTCTTCGGCTCCGAGACCGGGGCCTTCGCCGCCGGCCGTCTCGACGAGGCCTCGGCCCATGATCTCGCCGCCGTCATGTCCACGGCGCTGCAGCGCGCCGGTGTGGTGCTGTTCTGGCGCCGCGGGGACCGGATGACCGCGACCCGGTACCACGGCGGCCAGCGCGGCGAGGACGTCTCTCCCGCGCTCGTGCTCGGCGCGGTGGACCCGCTCGTCGAGCAGCTCCTGCTGGGCGCCCTCGACCTCGCGGAGATCGGCGAGGGCATCGATCCCGCCTCGATCTCCCGCGCCCAGGCCGTGCGGTGGGTCGCGTTCCGCCGAAAGAAGGAATGACGTGACTGACGTGACTGACGTGCCCGAGGTGACCTCACCCCCCGTCCGCGGCGCCGCAGGCGTCCCCGCCCCCCGCGTCGTCGTCCTGGACCACGGCAGCGGCAACGTCCGCTCGGTCGTGCGCGCCCTCGAGGCCGCGGGCGCCGCCGTCCGCCTCACCGCGGACGCCTCCGCCGCCCTCGCCGCGGACGGGCTGGTGGTCCCCGGGGTCGGCGCCTTCGAGGCGACCGCGGCCGGCATCCGCGCCGTCGGCGGGGACCGGATCATCGAGCGACGCCTCGCCGGCGGTCTTCCCGTCCTCGGGATCTGCGTGGGTCTGCAGGTGATGTTCGACTCCGGCACCGAGCACGGGAGGACCAGCGCGGGGCTCGGCCAGTGGCCCGGCGAGGTCACGTGCCTGCAGGCGCCGGTCGTCCCCCACATGGGCTGGAACACCGTCGAGGTCGCCCCGGGATCGCGCCTGTTCGCCGGGATCGAGCAGGAGCGCTTCTACTTCGTCCACTCCTACGGGGCGCGCAGCTGGAGCCTCGAGCCCCTCGCGCCGCTGCCCGCGCCCCTGGTCACCTGGGCGGAGCACGGCGGGGACCGCTTCGTGGCCGCGGTCGAGAACGGGGCGCTGTGCGCGACCCAGTTCCATCCGGAGAAGTCCGGCGCCGCCGGAGCCCGTCTGCTGCGCAGCTGGCTGGACACCCTCCCCGTCGTGGCTGACGCCGCATGAGCCTCGCCCTCGCCTTCATCATGCTCTTCGCCGGTGGAATGCTGCTCGGCGGCACCTGGTCGTTCTTCCGTACGAAGAAGCCGTGGTGGCAGACAGCGCTGCTGGGGGTGGTCGGCGCCGTATGCATCGGCGTCTCCCTCTGGCGCATCCTCGCCTGACCTGCGTCCCCTCCTGCCGGACCGCACCGGCCCCGATCCACGACCCGCATCCCGGAGGTGCCCCGTGACCGCTCCCATCCTCGAGCTGCTCCCCGCCGTCGACGTCCAGGGCGGCCAGGCCGTGCGTCTGGTCCAGGGCGAGGCCGGCAGCGAGACCTCCTACGGCTCCCCGCTCGAGGCGGCCCTGTCCTTCCAGGAGGCCGGCGCCCGCTGGCTGCACCTGGTCGACCTCGACGCCGCCTTCGGCCGGGGATCCAACGCGAAGCTCCTCGCGGAGGTCTCGGCCGCCGTCGACCTGCAGGTCGAGCTGTCCGGCGGTATCCGCGACGACGAATCGCTCGCCGCGGCCCTGGCGACCGGCTGCCGTCGCGTGAACCTCGGCACCGCCGCCCTCGAGAACCCCGACTGGACCGCCGAGGTCATCGCCGAGCACGGCGACCGCATCGCGGTGGGCCTGGACGTGCGCGGCACGACGCTCGCCGCCCGCGGCTGGACCGAGGACGGCGGGGACCTGTGGGAGGTCCTGGACCGTCTGGACGAGGCGGGCTGCGCGCGCTACGTGGTGACCGACGTGACCAAGGACGGGACGCTGCGGGGCCCGAACCTCGAGCTGCTGGCCGAGGTCTGCTCCCGCACCGACGCCGCTGTCGTCGCCTCCGGCGGCATCTCCTCCCTCGCGGACCTCGCGGCCCTGCGCGAGCTGGTCCCGGCCGGGGTCGAGGGGGCGATCGTCGGCAAGGCGCTGTACGCGAAGGCCTTCACGCTGCCGGAGGCCCTCGAGGTCGCGGGGCGCCCGTGACCTCCGCCGGGGACGGCTCCGGCGCCGATGCCGTCCGGCGGACGCTGCCCGCGCACTTCCGGGAGAAGTCGCCGCTCACGGACACCGCCGGCACGCCGTGGAAGGGGCGCGACTACACCGTCAGCCCCTTCCCGACCGATGACGGCTCCGCACCGGCCCCTCTCGCGGCCGCTCTCGCAGCGCACCGCGCCGGGGAGGACCCGTATCGCGCCGCGCTGGTCGCGGAGCTCTCACGGCACCGGCTGCTGGTCCCGATCATGGCGATCGCCACCGAGACGGGCACCACGGCGCACGGCCTGACCGGGGACAACGGCGCGGACATGGCGATGGTCTCGATCACCGCCCCCGACGGCTCCCGCGTGCTGCCCGTGTTCTCCTCCGTCGCCGAGCTCTCCGCCTGGCGCGGGGATGCCCGGCCGGTGCCCGTGCCCACGGCACAGGCGGCGCAGGCCGGCGTGCAGGAGGGGTGCACGGCCCTGCTGCTGGATCCGGCGACCCCGGGGCCGGGAGGGGCACCGATCCTGCTGCCGCGCTCGGTGCTGTGGGCTCTCGCCCAGGGCCGGGACTGGGTCCCGCCCTTCGAGGACCCGGAGGTCGCCTCCGAGCTGGTGCAGATCGCGGAGCGCTGCGCAGGGGTGCTGGGCCTGCAGGCGCTGCCGGGCGACCGCACCGAGGTCAAGCTCCAGGTCCGGCTGCGAGCGGGGCTGGATCAGCGCGCGGTGCAGGCGGTCGTCGCGGACCTGGGCGCGCGCCTCGGGGAGTCGATGCTGATCGCGGATCGGATCAGCTCCCTGACCCTCGCCCTCGTGGGCTGACCGTCCCCGGGCGCTGCCTGTGGATGTGTCGGACGGGCGGGGGTTCTGCCTTATCCCCGGGCAGGCGTGGCCGTGGGGCGGAGGGCTGCCCGTGGATGTGTCTGATGGGCGGAGGTTCTGCCTTATCCCCGGGCAGGTGAGGTGCGCTGGGCGGGGGTTGTGCCTCAGCCCCGGGCAGGCGTGGCCGTGGGGCGGAGGGCTGCCCGTGGATGTGTCTGATGGGCGGGATTCTGCCTCATTGCCGGGCAGGTCGGGCGTGGTGGGCGGGGTCCTGCCGTATCCCCGGACAGGCGGGGCGTGGGGCTCGGGGCCCTGTCGTCGGCGAGCGGGGGCGGACGATCCCGGTGCTCAGCTGACCCGTCCGGTCCACTTCTCCCCGGGGGCCTGGCCGGGCTCATCGGGGAACGGGAGCGCCTCGGCGAAGGCGAGCTGCAGGGTGCGCAGGCCGTCGCGCAGCGAGCGGGCATGATCCCCGCCGATCTCCGGCGAGGCCGCGGTCACGAGCCCCGCGAGCGCCGTGATGAGCTTCCGCGCCTCGGCGAGGTCCTGGTACTGACCGGCCTCCTCGTCCTCGGCGAGGCCGATCTTCACCGCCGCCGCGCTCATCAGATGCACGGTCGCGGTGGTGATGATCTCGACCGCGGACACCTCCGCGATGTCCCGGGCGGGGTCGGCGGCATCGTGGAGCTCGGGCTCGGGCGTGGTCATGCGGTCCTCCTGAAGCGCCGGGGCGGACGCGGGGGCAGGCCGCTCACAGCGGCAGCTCGCCCGAGCCGCCTCCGGGGTAGCGGCTGAAGTCGACGTCGGCGCCGCGGATGACGGTGCCGACGGGCACATCGTAGACGGCGTGGAAGCGGACGGCCTCACCGGTGTCCGCCAGGCCATAGGCCTCGCTCTCGGCGAGGTGCGCCCGCCCGGCCTCCGGATCGGGCTCGTAGGTCGTCCCGTCCTCCCCGATGAGGCGGATCGAGGCGCCGAGGGAGACCGGCTGCGGGGAGTCGTTGACGATCTCGACCGTGAGGACGGCGAACTCGCCCTCGGGCACGATCTGCCGCCCGGCGTCGCCGACGGAGGCGACCCCCTGCTCGAGGGCGGCATCCCGGACCGTGATCCCGCCGAGCACGAGCTCGCCCCGGGCAGGAGAGCTGCTCGCCGCGGGGTCGTCCTGCGCGGAGGATCCGGACCGCTCGAGGTTCCGCAGCACCAGGAACCCGGCCCCGGTGCCGATGGCGCAGATCAGGATCCCGATCATGCACAGCGCGAGGATCAGCCCGCGACGGCTGCGGCGGCGGAGCGGCTCCGCGCCGGCGGGCTCCGGCATCCGACGGTTCCAGCCGGCCGGGCGCGGGGGAGGGGTCGGGAACTCCTCGGGCACAGGACGCATGACGGCCTCGCGGGGAGCGGTGCCCGTCGAGGGCGGAGCCCCGTCGTACGCATAGGGGGCCTCGCCTGCGGGGCTCTGACCGGTCCGGGGCTCGCTCACAGATCACCTTCATCGCTCGGACGGTGTCGCGGGCCGCGCACGGGCGGTGCGCGACGCACATCACCCTGCGGTGTCCCGCATCGCTGGTAGGATAGTGGATCGGAACATGTCGTTCCCGTCGAAGTGGAGACCCTCCCACCTCGCGGCAACCGCCCTCCGGGCGACAGCCGCCGGGTCAGTATCGCAGCCGGATTCTCGGATCCGGCGGGGCGCGCGTGCGCGTCCGGCGTGATCATCGGGCCTCCGCTGCCGCAGCGGGGGCCTTCGTCATGTCCGTGATACACGAGGTGAGGAGCCACCATCAGCGAACAGCGAATCAATGGCCAGATCAGGGTGCCGAAGGTCCTTCTGGTCGGCCCGGCCGGCGAGCAGGTCGGCATCGTCCGCGTCGAGGACGCCCTGCGTCTTGCCACGGAAGCGGATCTGGACCTTGTCGAGGTCGCGCCTGGGGCGAACCCGCCGGTCTGCCGTCTCATGGACTACGGCAAGTACAAGTACGAAGCCAACATGAAGGCGCGCGAGGCCCGCAAGAACCAGGCCAACACGGTCCAGAAGGAAATCCGGATGGGCCTGAAGATCGACAAGCACGACTACGAGACCAAGCGTCGCAACGTCGAGAAGTTCCTCGACGGCGGCGACAAGGTCAAGGTCATCATCCGCTTCCGCGGCCGCGAGCAGTCCCGCCCCGAGATGGGCATCAAGCTGCTGGGCCGTATGGCGGAGGACGTCGCCGACCGCGGCTTCGTCGAGGCGCACCCGCGCCAGGACGGCCGGTCCATGGTGATGGTCCTCGGTCCCCACAAGAAGAAGGCTCAGGCGATGGCGGAGGCGCGCAAGCGCCGGTCCGACGCCGAGAAGGCCGCCGCCCGCACCACGCAGGCGCCCGAGGCCTCGGACGGCGAGGACACCGCTCCCGCCGAGACCCCCGAGTCCTGACACACCTGAAGGAGATAAGGCACATGCCGAAGAACAAGACCCATTCGGGCACCAAGAAGCGCGTCCGCGTGACGGGCTCCGGCAAGCTCATGCGGGAGAAGGCCAACGCGCGCCACCTCCTCGAGCACAAGTCTTCGACCCGCAAGCGCCGTCTGGGCAGCGACACGACCGTCGCCAAGTCGGACACCAAGCGCATCAAGAAGCTGCTGGGCCGCTGAGCCCCTGTGCGGGATGAGATCCCGCACCCCAGAACTCGTCATCATCGAAGGAGAATCACGTGGCACGCGTGAAGCGGGCAGTCAACGCCCATAAGAAGCGTCGGGAAATCCTCGAGCAGGCCAGCGGCTACCGCGGTCAGCGCTCGCGCCTGTACCGCAAGGCGAAGGAGCAGGTGCTCCACTCGCAGACCTACAACTACCGCGACCGGAAGAAGAACAAGGGCAACTTCCGCCAGCTGTGGATCCAGCGGATCAACGCGGCCTCCCGCGCGAACGGCATGACCTACAACCGCTTCATCCAGGGTCTCGGCCTCGCGGGTGTCGAGGTGGACCGCCGCATGCTCGCCGAGCTCGCGGTCAACGACGCGCCGGCCTTCGCCGCGCTCGTCGAGGTCGCCAAGGCCGCCCTCCCCAAGGACGTCAACGCTCCTGCCGCCTGAGCGTCGAGATCCTGACGCCATGAGCTTCCCGGAACGCCCGGACGACCAGACGATCACCTCCCCCCGCTCGGATCGGGTGCGCAGGATCGCCTCGTTGTCCGGGCGTTCCGCACGCCGGCGTCACGGCCTGCTGCGCGTGGAGGGGCCCCAGGCCGTGCGCAGCCTGCTCCAGCACCGGCCGGATGCGCTCGGCGAGCTCTTCCTCACCCAGGAGGCTGCTGCCGCCCACCCCGAGCTCGCCGCCCTCGCGGCGCAGGCTGGGCATCGGCCCCGCCGCATCGAGCCGGAGGCCCTGCGGGCGATGGTCCGCGAGCAGGATGCCGAGGGCGCGCTGCAGAACCCCCAGGGCGTCGTCGCGACCGCGCGCACCGCCGCGCTCGACCTCCCGCTCGCCGCCGCCCTCGCGGGCCTGCCGGCGGGCCCGTCGAGCATCCTCGTCCTGCACGAGCTGCGCGACCCCGGCAACGCGGGGACCCTGATCCGCACGGCCGATGCCGCCGGCGCCGACCTCGTGATCCTCACCGCCGGCAGCGTCGACGTGCACGCCCCGAAGGTCGTGCGCGCCAGCGTCGGCAGCCTCTTCCACCTGGGGGTCGTGACCGGAGCGGATCCCGCGACCCTGTACCGGGACCTCGCCGCCGCCGGCGTGAGCATCGCGGCGACCAGCGGGTACGCCGCATCGGACCTGTTCGGCACCGCGCTGCCGCCGCGGATCGCCTGGGTCATGGGCAACGAGGCGCACGGGCTGCCCGATGCCGTCCTCGAGATCGCGGACCTCGCCGTCCGCATCCCTCTCGCGGGGAACGCCGAATCCCTGAACGTCGCGACCGCCGCGACCGTCTGCCTGTTCGAGAGCCTGCGCCGTCGAGGTGATCCGTGAGAACCGCCCCCCGCCGGGCCGCGGCGCTCGTCGTCCCGGCAGCGCTGATCCTCGCGATCCTCACCTCCTTCCTCGGCCTGCTCTCGACGGGAGCCCTGGCCGGGGTCCCGCTCGTCCCCGCCTCCCCGCTGGTCACGTGGGGCATCCCTGCGATGCGGGCGCTGCACCATCTGGGTTTGCTGCTGACCATCGGCGCGGGCGGCACCGCGCTGCTGCTCATGCCGGGCCCCGGTCGGAGCGAGACCGTCGCGCTGCGCGCGGCGGACGGCGATCGGATCGGCCGAGGGCGGGTGCTGCGCCTCGGCGCGGCGGGCGCGGCGCTGTGGTCCGCGGCGTCCCTCGTGCTCATCCCGCTGGGCGCCCTCGAGGCGGCCGGTGCCGGAGCGGGCGTGGACCTGTGGGAGCTGGGCCTGGGAACCGAGCTGGGACGCATCCAGCTGGCCGTGGCGATCCTCGCCGGCCTCGCGGCCCTGTGCATGGGACTGGCGCGAACGACCGTCGCCGGATGCTGGGGTCTCGCTTTCGCCGGCATCGGAACGCTGTGCCTGGGCCTGGCCGGCCACGCCGGGGCGAGCCTCGACCACCTCAACGCCGTCGACGCGATGGCCCTGCACCTCGCCGCGGTCGCCGTCTGGGGCGGCGGGCTGCTGGTCATCGGCCTGGTCCAGTCCTCTCTCGCCGCAGAGCATGCGAGCACGCTCATCCGCCGCTTCTCGCCGTGGGCGCTCGGTGCCGTCGCCGCCCTCGCGCTGAGCGGGCTCCTCAGCGCCTCCCTGCGCCTGGGCTCACCGGTGCAGCTGCTGAGCACGGCCTACGGGCGGCTGATCCTGATCAAGGCGGTCCTCCTTGTCGGCCTCGCCGTCCTCGGCGCCCTCCAGCGGCGGCGCCTCGGCGACCGGGTGCGCTTCCGGCATCTCGCCATGACCGAGGGGACGCTGATCGCGGTCGTGATCGGGGTGTCGATCGCGCTGGGGCGCAGCGCCCCGCCCGTGCCGCAGGCCATCCCGCCCGTGGGAGAGCTGCGGGTGCTGTCGCTGCTGGGCTTCGAGCCTCCCGCGCAGCCCTTCTCCCTGGTCACCCTGTTCACCGGCTTCCAGCCGGACTGGGTCTCGCTCATGATCGCCGCGGCCGCGGCGGGAGCGTATCTCGCAGGCGTCATCCGGCTGCGCCGCCGCGGCGATGCCTGGTCTCCCGCACGCACCATCCCGTTCCTGCTGGGCTGCCTCGCCTTCGCCTGGGTGATGAACGGCGGACCCGCCGCCTACGGCCGCTTCCGCTTCGACGCGCACATGGTCCAGCACATGGCGATGATGATGATCGTGCCGCCCCTGTGGGCGGTCGGCGGGCCCGTCACCCTGCTCTCGCGGGCGGTCGCCCCGCGCACCGACGGCTCCCGCGGTGTGCGCGAATGGGTGCTCGCAGCGCTCCACTCGGGCTACGCGCAGATCGTGTCCTCGCCGCCGGTGGCGGGCGTGATCTTCGCCGGGTCGCTGGTGCTGTTCTACTTCACGCCGCTGTTCGAGCTCGCCCAGCAGCACCACGCCGGGCACGTGCTCATGACCGTGCACTTCCTCGCCTCCGGCTACCTCTTCGCGTGGGTGCTGATCGGCGTGGACCCGGCGACGCGGCCCATCAACCCGATGCTGCGGCTGATGACGCTGCTGATCACCCTCAGCTTCCACGCCTTCTTCGGGGTCGCCGTGGTCTCCGCCACCTGGATCATCGCCGAGGGCTGGTACACCGAGCTCGGCATGTACGACCTCGCGGAGCTGACCCTGATCCAGAAGCGGGGCGGCTCCATCATGTGGGGTATCTCCGAGGTGCCCACCCTCATCTATGCGATTGTCCTCGCGCTCGGCTGGGTGAGGTCCGATGCGCGGCGGGCCCGCCAGTGGGACCGCAAGGCGGATCGCGACGGCGGCGCCGAGCTCGAGGCGTACAACGCCTACCTCGCGAGTCTGCGCGGGGAGGGTGCCGCGGCCCCGACGCCGGTCGCCGGGGAGCAGGCGGAGGCCGTCGCCGAGGGGGAGGCGCACGCGCCGCGTCCTGCGGAGCACCCCGCTCCCCTCGACGGCCCCGGGTCCTAGCGCGTCGGCCCGCGGGCGGGGAGTGTCAGCGCCCGAGGACGCGCGTCCCGGCGACGCGGTCGTGCAGGCCGCGTCCTGGTGCGAGCGCGACGGCGCCGATCATGGCACCGATCAGGGGGTAGGTGACCACGGCGGAGGCCAGGGTCGCGGGATCGCGCTCGTCGAAGCCGCCCCAGGCCGCGCCGAGGGCGAGCGTGTGCCCCAGTTGCCAGGGCAGGGCGATCTTCACGGTGTTGCGCAGCAGCGCCCGGGGCACCCCCATGGCAGGGCCGGCCGAGGGATCGAGGGGATCTGCGGTGGCGGCACCTGCCGTCCCGCCCTCGCCGTCATGCCAGCGCACGACCTGCAGCCCCTCCCGTCGCTTGCCCCAGGTGGCCCGCTGAGGACCGGCCTCCGCCCGGGCGGCGGCGATCGTGGCGAGCACCGGGGGGACGGCGCTCGCCACGGTGACGATGCGGCGCAGCGCCCGCGGATCCCGCACCGTGCGGGAGAGCAGGATCCCGGCAGGGACCATCGCCGCCGCGATGCCGAGGTATCCCAGGCAGTCGCGGGCATAGGCCCGTCCCCGTGCCGTCGCGAGCGGGTCGCGCCGCAGGAGGGTCGGGGACGGGCCGCCGCTCACAGCCAGTCGCCCCGCGCGCGCTCGAGCTCGGCGCCGATCGTCGTGGACGGGCCGTGACCCGTGTGCACGACCGTCTCCGGCGGGAGCTCGAACAGCCGCTCCCGGAGGGATCGCTCGATCGTCTCCCGGGACGAGAACGACCGCCCGGTCGCGCCGGGCCCGCCCTCGAACAGGGTGTCGCCGCTGAAGAGGACTCCCAGCTCCGGGACGTGGTAGCAGGTCGAGCCGGGGGAGTGCCCCGGGGTCGCGATCGCCTCGATGTCCACGCCCGCGACGGTGAACACGTCGCCGTCCTCGACCGCGTCGTCCCAGGGCAGCTCTCCGTGGGTGAGCGCCCACAGCTCGGCGTCGGCCGGGTTCAGCAGCATCGGCGCCTCGAGGGCCTCGGACAGCTCGGGGACCATCCGCACGTGGTCGTCGTGGGCGTGCGTCATGAGGATGCCGACGCATTCGCGGTCGCCCACGAGCGCTGTCACGGCGGAGACGCTGTGGGGGCCGTCGAAGACGACGCACTGCTCGTCGTCGCCCAGCACCCAGATGTTGTTGTCGACCTCGAAGGTCTCCCCGTCCAGGCTGAACGTCCCCGAGGAGACGCCGTGGTCCACGCGCGCGCTCATGCGGACGCCCCCTGCTCCTCGCGCACGCCGTTCTTCACGACGGTGCGCAGCACATGCCCCTCGTGCAGGGAGTTCAGGGCCTGCTCGACGCCGGCGAGGTCGGTGGTGCCGGTGACGAAGCGTCCCAGCGGCAGGCGGCCCTGGAGATAGAGGTCGGTGAGATAGGGGAAGTCCCGCTCGGGGAGGCAGTCCCCGTACCAGGAGGACTTCAGCGCCCCGCCCCGTCCGAACACGTCCAGCAGCGGGAGCGTCAGCCGGGCGTCCGGTCGGGGCACGCCCACGAGGACCACCCGCCCGGCGAGGTCGCGGGCGTAGAAGGCGGTCTCGTAGGTCTGCGGGATGCCGACGGCGTCGATCACCACATCGGCCCCGAACCCTCCGGTGAGCTCCTGGACCTTCTCGACGATCTCGTCGCGGGAGAGCCCGGCGGTGTTGATCGTGTGCGTCGCGCCGAGGTCCTTCGCCGCCTGCAGCTTCTCCTCGACGATGTCGAGGCCGATCACGGTGCTCGCCCCCGCCAGCACGGCGCCGGCGATCGCGGCCGAGCCCACGCCGCCCAGGCCGATCACGGCCACGGACTCGCCGCGCTGCACGGCGCCCGTGTTCAGCGCTGCGCCGAGGCCGGCCATGACGCCGCAGCCCAGCAGGCCCGCGACCTCCGCGGGCGCCTCGGGGGAGACCTTCGTGCACTGGCCCTCGTGGACGATGGTCCTCTCGATGAAGGCGCCGATGCCGAGGGCGGGGGAGAGCTCGGTGCCGTCGGCGAGGGTCATGGCCTTCGAGGCGTTGTGGGTCGCGAAGCAGTACTGCGCGACGCCCTTGCGGCAGGCGCGACACTGGCCGCACACCGCCCGCCAGTTCAGGACGACGAAGTCGCCGACCTCGACGTGTGTGACGGAATCGCCGACCACGGCGACACGGCCGGCTGCCTCGTGACCCAGCAGGAAGGGGAACTCGTCGTTGATGCCGCCGTCGCGGTAGGCGAGGTCGGTGTGGCAGACGCCGCAGGCCTCGATGTCGACGATCACGTCGTGCGGCCCGGGATCGGGGATGATCACGTCGACCAGCTGCGCCGGCTGCTTCTCGGCGAGGGCGACGACGCCCGTGACGGTCCAGGACATGGCTGGTCTCCTAGCTCCCCGCATGGGGTGATGGCGAGTGGATCATGTTGCGCCCAGCGTATGCGGTCTCGCGGTGCGGGACCTCCTAGAATGGTCGACGGTGCGGGTGCGCCCCGCTGGCGTCGCACCGTGCGCACACACCCCCGGACGAAAGCGAAACCGTGTCCGATACACCCCAGGACTCTCAGGACTCTGTCCTCCCGGTCATCGACGAGCAGGCCATCGGAGCCGCTGTCGAGACCGCCCTCGCCGCGATCGCCGCAGCGACCTCCACGACCGAGCTGAAGCAGGTGCGCATCGACCACACGGGCGATGCGAGCGTGCTCACGACGGCGAACCGTTCCCTGAAGAGCCTGCCCAAGGATCAGCGGGCGGCCGCGGGGAAGCTGGTGGGCCAGGCGAAGGGCCGCGTGCAGCAGGCCCTCGGCGCGCGTCAGGGCGAGCTCGCCGCCGCCGAGGAGGAGGCCGCGCTCGCGACGGAGACCGTCGACGTCACCGTGCCCACGGATCGTCGCCCGCGCGGTGCCCGCCACCCCCTGCGCATGCTCGAGGACCGGATCTCCGACTTCTTCGTCGGGATCGGCTGGGAGATCGCGGAGGGGCCGGAGATCGAGTCGGAGTGGTTCAACTTCGACGCCCTGAACGCGGACGCCGACCATCCCTCGCGCTCCCTGCAGGACACCCTGTACATCGCACCGGAGGGCTCGGGGGCGCTGCTGCGCACGCAGACCTCCCCGGTGCAGATCCGCGCGATGCTCGAGCGCGGCGCGCCGCTGTACATCGCGTGCCCCGGCACCGTGTACCGCGCCGACGAGATGGACGCGACGCATTCGCCGATGTTCAACCAGGTCGAGGGGCTCGCCATCGACAAGGGCCTGACCATGGCGAACCTCGTCGGGACCCTCGACGCCTTCGCCGCGCACCTGTTCGGCGGGAAGCCGATCACGCGCCTGCGCCCCAATCACTTCCCCTTCACCGAGCCGAGCGCGGAGATGGATTTCCGCTGCTTCCGCTGCGAGGCCCGCCTGGGCCTGGACCATGACGCGGATCCGCTCTGCCGGGTCTGCGGCGGCACAGGATGGATCGAGATGGGCGGCTGCGGCATGGTCCACCCGAACGTGCTGCGCGCGGCGGGCGTGGATCCCGAGGAGTACCAGGGATTCGCCTTCGGCCTCGGCATCGAGCGCATCCTCATGCTGCGCAACGGCGTCAAGGACATGCACGACATGGTGGAGGGCGACGTGCGCTTCCCCCAGCACTACGGGACGGAGATCTGACATGCCCCGCATTCCTCTCACCTGGCTCGGCGACCATGTCGAGCTGCCCGCGGACACCAGCGCGGAGGCGGTGGCCGCGGCCCTCGTCTCGGTCGGGCTGGAGGAGGAGGCGATCCACGGCGCACAGGTCACCGGGCCTCTCGTCGTGGGCCGCGTCCTCGCGCTCGTGAAGGAGCCGCAGAAGAACGGCAAGACCATCAACTGGGTGCGCGTGGACGTCGGCCCGGAGCACAACGACGTCGGCCCGGAGCACAACGAGGCCCTCGACTCCCCGAAGGACCCGCAGCCGGGCGACGAGGTCCCCAGCCGCGGCATCATCTGCGGCGCCCACAACTTCGTCGAGGGCGACCTCGTGGTCGTCTCGCTGCCGGGCACGGTGCTGCCCGGCCCGTTCCCGATCGCGGCCCGGAAGACGTACGGCCACGTCTCCGACGGCATGATCTGCTCGGGCGAGGAGCTGGGGCTGGGCCCGGACCCGGACGGCGAGGACGGGATCATCGTCCTCGGCCGCGGCCATGCCCGCGGGCTCGACGCCGAGCCGGGCGATGACGCGATCGCGCTGCTGGGCCTGGGCGACGAGGTCGTCGAGATCAACGTGACCCCCGACCGCGGCTACGCCTTCTCGATGCGGGGCGTCGCCCGCGAGTACGCGCACGCCACCGGCGCCGCCTTCCGCGACCCGGCCGCGAGCATCGAGGTGCCCGCGGCCTCCGGGCCCGGCGTCGAGGTCCGCCTCGCCGATGAGGCGCCGATCCACGGCCGCCCCGGTGCGACCCGCTTCGTCGCCCAGACCGTCACCGGCATCGACCCGTCCGCGCCGTCGCCGCGCTGGATGCAGCAGCGCCTGATCGGCGCGGGCATGCGTCCCATCTCGCTGATCGTCGACGTCACCAACTATGTGATGCTGGATCTGGGCCAGCCGCTGCACGCCTACGACGCCGCCCAGCTCGTCGCCCCGATCCGGGTGCGCCGCGCCCGCTCCGGGGAGCTGCTGGAGACCCTCGACGACAAGCCCCGGGCCCTGGATCCCGAGGATCTGGTGATCGCCGATGCCGGGGGTCCGGACGGCGACCGCGCGATCGGCATCGCCGGTGTGATGGGCGGCGCCTCGACCGAGGTGTCGGCTGCGACGACGGACGTGGTCCTCGAGGCCGCGACCTTCGATCCGACCTCCGTGGCCCGCTCGGCCCGCCGCCACCGCCTGCCCAGCGAGGCGTCCAAGCGCTTCGAGCGCGGCGTGGACCCGCAGCTGCCGCTGATCGCGGCGACGCGCGCCGCGCAGCTGCTGGCCGAGCACGGCGGCGGCACGATCGCCGCCGGCCGCACGGACGTCGGCGAAGCCCCCGTCCCCGCGCCGATCACCCTCGCGGTGGACGCCCCCGGGAAGCTCGTCGGCGTGGACTACACGCCCGCCGAGGTCGTCTCCTCCCTCGAGCAGATCGGCGCCGTCGTCGCCGGCGAGGCCGTCGCGGGCGGCACCCTCGAGGTCACGCCGCCCAGCTGGCGGCCGGACCTCACGATCCCCGAGGACCTGATCGAGGAGGTCGCACGGATCGTCGGCTACGACCGGATCCCCTCGGTGCTGCCGCAGGCCCCGGGCGGCCGCGGCCTCACCCGCGCCCAGCGGCTGCGCCGCGCCGCCGCCCTCGCTCTCGCCGAGACGGGCCTGACGGAGGTCACCTCCTACCCATTCATCTCCGGCGGCGTGCTCGACACCCTCGGCTACGAGGCCGATGATCCCCGCCGCGAGGCCGTGCGCCTGCTGAACCCGCTGTCGGAGGACGAGCCCCTGTTGCGCACCGCGGTGCTGCAGACCCTGCTGGCCACCGCGAAGCGGAACCTGGGCCGCGGGCAGGAGTCCATCGCCATCCTCGAGATCGGTGCGGTCTCGCGCGCCACCGGCGGCATCGTCCCGGTCCCGGCCCCCGCGGCGCGTCCCGGGGACGAGGAGCTGGCGCGGATCGAGGCGGCGCTGCCGGTGCAGAGCCGTCACCTCGCCGCCGTGCTGGGCGGGGCGAGCGGCCCGTCCTCCTGGTGGGGGAAGGCCGAGGCCTGGGACTGGGCCGATGCGATCGAGGGCGCCCGCCGGGTCGCCGCCGCCGTCGGCGCGCGCCTCGAGGTCCGCCAGGCGCAGCAGGCGCCGTTCCATCCGGGACGCTGCGCGGAGCTGCTGCTCGAGGACGGCACCGCGATCGGTCATGCCGGCGAGCTGCACCCGAAGGTCGTCACGGCATACAGCCTTCCCGCGCGCACCAGCGCTCTCGAGCTGGACCTCGAGGCGCTGATCGCCGCCGCCCCCGGGCTCGTCGCCGCGGAGCCCGTGCCCACGTACCCGCTCGCGAAGGAGGACTTCGCCTTCGTCGTCGAGGCCTCCGTGCCGGCGAGCGCGGTCGAGGCCGCGATGGTCGTCGGCATCGGCGACGTGCTCGAGAGCATCCACCTGTTCGACGTGTACACCGGCGACCAGGTCGGCGAGGGCCGGAAGTCCGTCGCCTTCTCGGTGCGGCTGCGCTCGGAGACCGGGACGCTCACCGCGGAGGAGATCGGGGCCGCGCGCACCCGCTGCATCGAGGCGGTCGCCGCCGCCGTCAGGGGCGAGCTGAGGGCGTGAGCAGGCCGGCCGCGGGACGGGAGGCCGCCGCGTCCCGTCCCGCGGGGCATCCGCGCAGCGGCCTCGAGGAGGGACGCTATCGCGGGCTCAGCCTCGACGTGGCGCGCCGCGCCTTCACGATCGATGGGACCGTCCGGCTCCTCGATCGCATGGCGGAGCTGGGGCTGACCGCCCTGCACCTGCACCTGACGGAGACAAGGCGGGTCGGTGTGCGGCTGCCCGGCTTCGAGGAGCTCGCCGCCCCGGACGCCTGGACCGCCGCGGACTGCGCCCGCCTCGTCGCGGCGGCCGATGAGGCCGGGATCGCGCTGATCCCCGAGATCGACCTGCCCTCGCACGCGGCGGCGCTCCTGTCCGGCCGCGAGTATCTGCAGCTGCGCGACCGCCGCGGCCGGGTGCACGCCGACCGTCTGGACGTCTCGCATCCGGAGTCCCTCGAGCTCGCCGCTGCCCTGCTGCGCGCGGCCGCGCAGCTCTTCCCGGGCGACGCGGTGCATCTGGGAGGCGACGAGTACTTCGCGGCCCCCTGGGAGACGGAGGAGGAGCAGCGGGCGGACCGCTTCCCGAGCCTCCTCGCCCACGGCCGGTCCCTGGTGGGGACGGCCGGCACCGCCGCGGACTCCTTCGCGCACTTCATGAACGCCCTCGCAGAGGTGGCCCGCGACCTGGGACGCACGCCCCTGATGTGGAACGACCACGTGGTCCCCGCCTCCCAGCATCCCGGGATCCCGATCAGCACCGACATCGTCCTGGACGTCTGGATCCGGTGGCGCGCCTGGACCCCGTCGGTCCTGGACTACCTCGCCTCGGGCTACCGCGTGATGAACTCGCACGGGGATCTGCTGTACTTCGTGCTCTCCGCGGACGGGGCCCCGGCAGCGCATGGGCGGCGCCGCTTCGGCCTGCTCGAGGATCTGTTCCGGCCCCGTCGGTTCATGGGGCTCGCGGCGCAGAACGAGCATCTGGACGTCCCGCCGGTCCCCGAGGGACATGCCGATCCCGTGCTCGGCGCGTCCCTGTCGGTGTGGTGCGACGCCCCGGAGGTGCTGGGCGAGAAGGAGCTCCTGGCGCTGCTGGACACCTGGCTGGTGCCCTTCGCCGCCTCCTTCGGGACCACGGCCCGAGCCGCTGCGCCCGCCGCCCTGGAGGGCGGCGGGCAGGCCCGGCTCAGGCCACCGGCATCGTGACGGCGGCCGGCTCCGACGTCCGTCCGTTGGGAGCGGTCGCCCGCAGCAGCAGCTCCACGGACGCCTCGCCATCCCGCACGGGGACGGTCTGCAGGTAGCAGCGGTCCGCGGTGATCCGCCCGAGCCAGACCAGCTGCGCGGGATCCTCGGCGCTGCCGCTGCGCAGGACGTCGTAGTACGCGACCGAGCTCTCGACGTCCCAGATCAGGCGTGCCTCGGCCGATGCTCCGTCGGGGCGGAGCCGGCTGTCCTCGAGGACGAGGCCGGTCGGAGCCGCGGGGGTCTGCTCCTGGAGGCCGTTCGCGGACACGGCGAGCTCCCCGATGCGAAGGTCGACATCGGTCCCGGCCGGCGCTGTGACCGCGAGGGAGACACCGATGATCGTGCGACCCTCCTCGCCGCCCAGGCCGATGACGGCCTGCTGCCAGTCCGAGCCCGCGCGGATGGTCCGCCATCCCGCCGCCCACGAGCTCGACGGCACCCAGCCACCCCGGCCCCAGCCGCGGCCGCCGCTGCCGTAGCCCCAGGTCGGACCGAAGTCGTCGTTCTGCGGGAGGACGTCGAGGTCGTGCCATGTCGTCGTGTCCGGATCGTCCTCGAAGACGAGGCCCAGGGACAGGTGCGCGACCGAGCCGGAGGTGTAGGTGAGGCTCGCCCAGGACTCCGCGGGGAGCTCGAGCTCGGTGCGGAACAGGCGGATCTCGACGCCGTCGTCGTCCTGGGGCGTGCCCGTGATCGCGAGGCTCGCACCACCGTCGAAGGCGGTGCCCAGGTCATAGTCGACGTCGAGCGGTCCGGTCGCAGGCTCGCCCGTGGTGAGGTTCCGCGTCCAGAACTGCCAGGTCGGCAGGAGGTCCTGGATACCCAGGTTGTACCAGGGCTCCGCCGAGCTGCGTCGCCCGGCGAGGGAGAACTGATCCGAGGCTCCGGTGTTGAAGCGGGTGAGGAACGGCAGCTCGGCGACCGCGGAGCGGGCGTGGACGTAGTCCGCCATCCCGTAGAGGCCGATCGGGCCGTCGGCCGGGAGCGCCGGGTTCTGGTGGGGACCGGACCAGAAGCGGCGCTCGCCGCGGTAGACGGCGTGGCGGACCTCTTCGAAGTCGGGCAGCTCGCCGCCGTGGGCGTCCTTCAGCTCCGCGTGGACGCGGCGGGTCGTCTCTGCCGTGAGACTGAACAATGCGGTGCTGCCCAGCGGCAGGCTGGAACCGTGGGGTGGGATCGCCTCGGCGAGCGGAGACCGGGTCGTGTCCACGCCGATCTCTCCCCGGAACCCCTCGAGCTCGATCCCGAAGAAGACCTGTCCGAAGGGGTCGATGTCGGTGACGGCGAGGGTGTCCACCGTCGTGCCCAGGTAGTCGGACCAGCTGTAGTCCAGGAACCAGCTGTCGGCCGCATCGGGTGTGGTGAGGTAGTCCGCCTGCTCCTGGGAGATCGATTGCCAGTCGGCGTAGCTGCGTCCATCGGGATTCGGGCCGTAGATCTGGAGGTGGATCTCGAAGCCGCTCTCGCGGGCGCGCTCGTGCATCGACTGGAACATGGCGAGCAGGAGGGGCTTGTCCGCCGAGTCGACGACGCCTTCCTCCATATCGAACATATATCCGTCGAAGCCGAAGTACGCGGCGAGATCGACGAGGCGGTCTCCGACGGGGAAGGAGCCGTCCGGGTCCTGCCGAAGCATCGCGTCGCGGGAGAAGTTGGTTGGCCCGGAGTTGAACATGAAGGCGAGGCAGCGCCCGCCGTTGCGATGGACGACATCTGTCAGGGCCGCGTTCGGGACGGCCGTGAAAACCTGCCAGTAGGAGACGAGGTCGCGATACTGGTGGAAGCGTGGGACCTGCACGTCACGCGCGTTTCCTGCACGGAAGTCGTGGGCGTACGTGAAACCGTCCGCTCCGTGCTCCACGAAGCTGTAGAACTCGGAGAAGTCAGCGACCTGAGGGCGGGCATCGAGCTCCGGGTGAGCCGCGAGGAGGGACGGGTCAGAGACGCGGCGAGCGCGGGGCACGAACGAGCGGTGATGGGCGAGATCCGCGTTGCGGTAGTCGAAGGCCAGGAACTCGTCGAGATCGGTACGACTGTCGAGGTAGAAGGCGAAAGAGCCTTCGCCGTCCTCGCGGGGCCATTCCCGGAAGAGGGGAGCGATTGAGTCAGGGTCGCCGCCGGCGGCCTGGGAACCAGGGGTCAGCATCGGTGAGCCGGGGAGGTAGGGGACAGCGCCGACGGCGGCCGCCACGGCGCTCATGCGCAGGACGGTCCGTCGGCTGAGGGGATGGCGTGAAGGTTGAGGGGAACCGGGGTGGTGGGATGACATCGTGAGCCTCCTTGCTCGGGCGGTCGAGGTGCTTAACCGCTGTAGTTCAGCGTAGACGTCGCTGTCCGCGCTGTCCACGGAGAGCTGGAGGGGCCGCGGTCTCCCGTGGCCCCTCCATCGCTCATCGGAACGACACCCCAAGAATCACGGTGTGCTGTCGGCTTCGTCAGGCCTTGGACGGAGTGAGGTCCGTGACCGTCCTGATGAGGTTGTTGTAGCCGTCCACGCGCGGGAAGTAGTCGATCTCCGAGGCCTCTTTCAGCCCGGACCACTTCTTCGTCGTGAACATTCCTCCGGCACCGTTGGACTGCACCGGGATATAGGGCGCTTCATCGGCTACCGCCTGCTGCAGGATCTGGCAGTTCTCCGTGATCTGATCGACCTGGTCCGGAGGTGTCGTGGTGATCGCCATGATCGCGTCGTTCGCAGCCTGAGGCATCTTCCACCGGCCGTAGTTGCCGTCCGCCGTCTCGTCGCCGATCTCGTAGATCTTGGTGTGCATGTACATGGTGAAGGCCTGGAATGCGCCTCCCGCCGCGTTGGTCGTCCAGAGCGACAGCTCGTAGTCGCCCTTGGCCTGCGCGGGTCCGAACACATCCGGGGGAAGCGGCGTGAAGGCGACTTTGAGTCCGAGATTCTTCGACCACTGGTCCACGACGATCGGCATCGTGGTCATCTCCGCCGGATTGTCGTTCTGGATGTGGAGCTTGAGCGGATGCTCAGTGCCGTCCTTCTCGAGGTTTCCGGCCTCGTTCACGGTCCAGCCGGCGTCTGCGAGCTCCTTCTTCGCGGCCTCGAGGTCAGGCGTCATCGGGTCCTTGAACTCGTCTTTCAGCATCGAGGCGTAGATGCCGGTGTCGAGCCCGGTGATCGACGGGACCGTGTAGGCGATGCCCGCGGCCTCGGCGACGATGCTCATGTCAGCGGCGGCGCGCAGGGCGCGACGGACCGCGACGTCCTGGGTGGGTCCCTTGTGCGTGGCCATGATGATGCCGCGGGTCGAGCCGTCGGGGTAGTAGTAGTACCCGTTGTGGTCTTCCATCGTGACGAAGTTGGTCACGACGCCGGGTGCCCCGCCCTGGGACCAGTCGACGTCTCCCTTGGTGATCTGGGACTCGATGTTGCCGGCTGTGCCGGACGGGATGAGGTGGACCTCCGTGAGCTCTGGGGCGATCTCGCCCCAGTAGTCGTCGCGGATCTCGATCTCGATCTGCTGCCCCGCGAACTTCTTCAGCCGGCCGGGACCGGTGCCGACGGGGTCGCGGTCCTGGTAGTTCTGCCGGTCGAGATCCTTGTAGATGTGCTCGGGGTAGATCGGGAAGTACAGCGACAGCGGCAGGTCCTCGGTGTACTGCGGCTCGTTGTAGGTGACCACGACGGTCTTCTCGTCGGGCGTCTCGATCGCCTTCGCGAGCCAGGGGAGATTGCCGTTCTCGTCGGGCGTGGTCCCAGGCTCCTCGAAGATGAACCCATAGGTGAAGGCGACGTCCTTCGAGGTGAACTTCTCTCCGTCGTTCCAGGTCACGTCGTCTCGCAGGACGTAGGTCGCGACTTTGCCGCCTTCGGTGTACTCGACGCTCTCGGCGAGGTTCGGGACGAGCTTGGAGCCGTCCGTCGAGGAGATGCGGAACAGCGTCTCCCAGAACAGGGCGTTTCCGGGCGCGGAGTCGCCGCCGCCGAAGACGTTGAAGTTCTCGGGGAAGACGTTCGAGGTCGCGACGGTCGCGCCGATGCGGAGGATGCCGTCGTTGTCGATCGTCCCCTCCGTGGCGCGTGCGCCGGAGCCGCCTGCGGGATCCGAGGTCGTCTCTGTGTCGGATCCTCCGCCGCAGGCGGCGAGCGCGGTCGCGGTGAGCGCCGCAGCGCCGAGGCCGAGCACCGAGCGCCGATCGAATGAGGTGCGCGTCATGCGCTGTGTCATGGAACTACTCCTTCTTCGCAGAGTTCTTGGGGGTCCGGGATCGGTCAGACGACGCACGTTCGTAGTCGGCGTCGTCCTCCGCCTGCCAGCACTGCACCGTGTGGGAATCCCGGATGCTGCGGAACAGGGGGAGGTCTTCAGAGGTGCACTTCGGCATGGCCACGGGGCACCTGTCCGCGAATCGGCAGCCCCGGATGTCCGACGTGTTGTCGACCGGGCGCGAATCCGCGATCGGCTCGTGCGTCGGCTTCCCGGAGCCCTTGTACCGGGCGGGATCGGGAGCGGCGCTTAGCAGCAGCTTCGTGTACGGATGCACTGGCGCGGAGATGATCGACTCGGTGCTGCCCGCTTCGATGATCTTTCCGCCATACATCACGTTGATGCGATCGGAAAGGTAACGTGCGCTCGCGATGTCATGCGTGATGTACATGACCGCGACCTTCTCGGTCTCTCGGAGGTCGCTGAGCAGGTTGAGCACATCGAGGCGGATCGAGGCGTCGAGCATGGAGGTCGGTTCGTCCGCGAGCAACACCTTCGGGTTCACTGCGAGAGCACGGGCGATTGCAACGCGCTGACGCTGCCCGCCGGAAAGATCCGTCGGATAGCGGTCGAGATACCGAGAGGTGGGGGTCATATTAGCTCGCTCGAGGAGCTCTGCGGCGCGCGCCCGGATTCCTGCCCGTCCCAGCCGCGGGAAGTGGATCTTCACGACGCGCGAGATGATGGTTCGGATCTTCTTGAGCCCATTGAGGGACGCGAAGGGATCTTGGTAGATGAGCTGCACGTTGCGGTAGTACGCCCGCTCGGCGCGTCCTCCGCGGACTCGGATGGGTGTTCCGTTGTAGAGCAGCTCCCCGCTCGTGGGTCGGTAGATGAGCGCGAACAGCCGAGCGATCGTGGTCTTGCCGGAACCGGACTCGCCCACGAGTGCGCTGATCTGCCCGGGGTAGAGGGTGAGGTCGACGCCGTCGAGAGCGCGGATCGTCACGGCCCGGCCATGGCTGTCGGTGCCTTGGAAGTGCACGTGCACGTCACGTGCTTCCAGGACGGGAACGACGTCGTCTGCGGCGCTCCCGAGGTTGCGTTGCGAACAGTCCTCCTGCCTCTGAGCAGGCTCGGGGGCGGGGCTGCGGTGTGCGGGCGAAGTCATGCGCTCTCGCCTCCCTTCGGTGCGTGGTCGCCAGAAGCGGCGGCCTGCTGACGCGCACGTTCGGCATCGTCGAGCTCGCCGTTCGTGATGAAGCATGCGCTGCGCCCTTGGGGGATCTCGCGCAGCTCCGGGGGCCGCTCATGGCAGATGGGCATAGCGAGCTCACAACGTGGGGCGAACGCGCAGCCCGACGGAAGGTCGAGCAGGTCCGGTGGGGATCCGGGGATACCCGAGAGACGCCGGACCGGTTCCGACAGTGGGGGGAACGCGCGGCGCAGCGCCCGCGTGTACGGATGCTTCGCGTCGTGATGGAGCCGCGCTGCCGTCCCGACCTCGACGATCTTCCCGCCGTACATGATCGCGATCCGGTCGGAGATCTCGAGCAGCAGGGAGAGGTCGTGGGTCACGAAGACGACGGCGAAGCCGAGCCGCTCCTGGGCGGCGAGGACCTGGTCCAGGATCTGGCGCTGCATGACGACGTCGACGGCCGTGGTGGGTTCATCCATGAGCACCAGGTCCGGGTCGCAGGCGAGCGATAGGGCGATGAGGGCCCGCTGCTGCATGCCGCCCGAAAGCTGGAACGGGAAGGCGGTCAACCGGTCGCGGCTGATGCCGACCATGGTCAGCAGGTCACCGGCCTGTGCCATGGCCTCCTTCTCACCCAGCCGGGGGTCGTGGGTCCGGATGACGTCGGTGAACTGCTCTCCGAGGCGGATCACCGGATTCAGGCTCGCCATGGCGGACTGCATGACCACGGAGACCTTCGTCCAGCGGTAGGGCGCGAGCTCCTCCTCGTCGAGGGCTGCGAGGTCGACAGCAGGCTCGTCGCCCCCGGGGTGGTACCAGATCGAGCCCGCGCTCGTGGCGGCGGGCATGCGCTGCAGGCGTCCGAGGGCGTTGAGCAAGGTGGACTTCCCGCTCGCCGACTCGCCGGCGACCCCGAGGATCTCTCCGCGCTTGAGCGTCAGGTCGATCTCATCGCAGGCACGGATGTTTCCCGCCTCGGTCACATAGTCGACGCACAGGCCGCGGACGTCCAGAAGGGTGGGCGATCTGTCGAGCCGCTCGAGGATCTGGGCCTCGGTCTCCTGGTTCTGGGGGACGGTGAGGGTCATCGTGCAGCCACCTCCTGGGGGGCCTGCGCAGCGGCCCGGCGTGCCTTGTCACGCAGGAAGATGCGCATGAGCTTCATCCGCTTGCTGGAGAGCGTGGGGTTGGTGATCTCGTCGAGACCGAAGTTGACCATCGTGGTCGCGAAGCCGATGAGGCACAGCGCGAGGCCCGGTGGGACGAACCACCACCAGAGACCGCGGAAGAGCGCGTTCTGGGTCATCGCCCAGTTGATCATGAGGCCCCAGGACGGCTCCGAGGGGTTGCCGATGCCGAGGAACGCGAGGGCGGCCTGCTGGTTGACTCCTGCGGCAATGAGGCCGAGGAAGAGCGGGGAGATGACCCCGAGCAGGTGCGGCATGACCTCGACGAGGATGATGCGGGCGCGGGATTCGCCGACGGTGCGCAGGGCGGTCGTGAAGTCCCGGCCGCGCAGGCTCATGGTCTGAGCGCGGATCTGGCGCGCGCCGCCGGCCCATTCGATCCCGCCGATGACGATCGAGACGAGCAGCCAGTTCGCGTTCTGGAACGCGGCGGCGACGATGAACAGCAGCGCGAATGTCGGAAAGTTTCCGAACACGAGGATCGCGCCGTTGAGGATCTTGTCCGCCAGGCCGCCGGAGAACCCGGCCCATGCGCCGATCACGATGGTCAGAACCGTGCCGATGATCGCAGAGGCGAAGCCGACCAGCATCGAGGTCCGGGTGCCGTGGAGCATCCAGGACAGGACGTCCTGTCCCTGGCTGGTGGTGCCCAGCCAGTGTGTGGAGTCGGGAGGGCCGCCGGTGAGGTGCTTGTAGTCGACGTCCTGGGGAGACATCGCCAGGACGGTGCTGCTGAACCATGGCCCGAAGATCGCGACGAGGGTGAAGACCGCGATGATGGCGAGGCCGACCTGCACCTTGCCGATGAGGAGAAAGCGCTTCAGCATGTCAGTTCGCCTCCCGGGTGCGCGGATCGAGCAGGACATAGACGGAATCCGCGATGAAGTTGAACAGGAGGGACGCGAAGATGACCATGAGCATGACGCCCTGCATGACGGGGTAGTCGCGGGCGGCTTGAGCGCCGGTCAGGAGCGAGCCGATGCCCGGGTAGATGAACACGGTCTCAGCGAGGATGACTGCGGTGAGCGCTCCGCCCATGCTCTGCGCGAGCCCGGTGAAGTTGGGCAGCAGGGCATTGCGAGCGGCATAGCGGTTGCGAATGCGGTTCTGCGCCAGGCCCTTGGCGCGGGCGAGCTGGACGTAGTCCTCGTTGACGGTCGTGATCATCATGTTGCGCATCGAGAAGAGCCAGCGCGCGAAGCCGACGATGATCAGGGTGAAGAAGGGCAGCGCCCCGTGGTGCAGGACGGAGAGCAGGAACGACGGGCTCAGCAGATCGATGTCGAGGGAGTTGTCGTAGGCGCCTTGGTTCGGGAACCAGCCGTGGGTGTAGGCGAAGTACCAGACGATCAGCAGGCCGAGCCAGAAAGCCGGGATCGAGCTGAAGAACATCGAGACCGGAGTGACGATCGCATCGAGCCGGCGTCCGGGCTTCCAGCCGAGCCGCGCGCCGAGGTAGGTGCCGACGATCCAGCCGAGGATCGTCGAGAAGATCGCCAGGTAGAGAGTCCAGGGGAGGGCCTTTCCGATCATCTCCGTGACGGTGATCGGGTAATACTGTGCGGACACTCCGAGGTCACCCTTGAAGAGCTGCGAGATGTAGTCCCAGAACTGTAGTGCGAGGGGGCGGTCGGGATCGCCATAGCGGGCCTTGATGAGGCGGGTCTGGTAGCCCGAGGGCGGTGCGCCGGTCCGGTTGGTGATCTCACGGATCATCTGTGTGGCCGGATCTCCGGGCATGAATCGCGGAAGGATGAAGTTCAACAGCACGCTGGCGATGGCCACGATGGCGTAGAGCGCGAGGCGCTGACCGAGGAACGAGAGCCCTGCGAGTCGCCCTGTCCAAGTCCGGTGGGAGCGCGGCATGTCGTCGGATGTTGCGTCGGAGGATGCGTCGGCACCGGGCGGAGGACCCGCGGGCGCCGGAGCATCCGGAACGGCAGAACCGGTCATGATCACCACCTTGTGAAAGGGACGCTCCGCGACTCCCGCGCAGTCGTCGTGACTGGTTGTCCTGCGTCACTATAGCGCTTAAGCTCGGGGGTATCGTGCACCGTTGCCGAGGTGTGACCTTCCGGGCTGCCGGGCGCGGATGCGCGTGCCTCCCTCCGACCTGGAGGGACGGTGGAAGCGCCGGGCTCGAGCCCGGAAGTGAACGGAGGACACCGATGTCAGCATCCGCATCTCGCCGCACATTCATCACTGGAGCGGGAGCCGTCGCGGTCGCGGCCCTCGGCGCGGGTTCCGCCGCGGCTGCTCCGCCGGAGCACTCGCAGGGCGCCGGTGCGGGGAAGGGGGTCACCGGGCGCGGAAGCATGCCTGACCATGCGCAGCGTCCGGCCTCGGCCGCCGGGAAGGTGCCGCCTGAGCTCGCCCCGCCGCTCGAGTTCGCCTACTTCCGTACTTGGCACGATCGGGCTGTGGACCCTGCGCGTCCCAACAGCTTCGCGGACGTTCCGCCGGAGATCGATGTGGTCTTCGTCTTCCCTGACTACACCCCGGACGACAGTCCGTTCTGGGACACGTTGCGTGACGAGTACGTCCCTGACCTGCATGCGCAGGGCACCCGGGTCGTGCGGACGGTCGATATCGGCGTGATCCTGGACCCCGCCGTCCCGGAGACGCCGGAAGGATATCGAGCCCACGCCGAGCATCTCGTGGCGACGCTCGTGGATGCCTGCGGGCTCGACGGGTTGGATGTCGACATGGAGCGCACGCTGAGTGAGGCTGAGACGGCCCGCGCGAGCGGCGTGTTCCGGGAGCTCGCGCGGCTGATCGGACCGCTCAGCGGGACGGGCAAGCTGTTCATCTACGACACGAACCGCGACGGCTTCGTGCCGCTGTTCCGGCAGACAGCCGACTGCCTCGATTTTGTGCTCGTCCAGTCGTATGGGCGGTCGCTCTCCTCCCTGCAGGGCACCTGGGACAGCTTCGCGGGGCAGATCGATCCAGCCCAGTACCTCATCGGGTTCTCCTTCTATGAGGAGCGCTCGACGAACCTCTGGGGTGACGCCGAGGAGCCGTTCGAGACCTCGCGCGCCGCCGCGTACGCGGACTGGCAGCCGGCCGGGGTGACCAAGGGGGGAATCTTCTCGTATGCCGTGGATCGTGATGGAGTCGTCGAGGGTGACGACGAGATCCGGCGAACGGACTACAGCTGGTCGATCCGGCTCAAGGAGCGGATGCTGGCGGGGAGCTGAGCGCATCGGACCGCCGGACGACCTACGGGTTGGCTGATAATGCATTGACCTGTATATAGTTGCTCTATGAACGCTCAGCCCCCTGTCGGTGACTCGTCGCGCCCCCTCTCCGTCTTCGGAGGCGGGGGCGCGCGCCCGCGCGTCGCCGTCGTCGGCGCCTCCGGATACGCCGGGGGCGAGACGCTGCGCGTGCTGGCCGGCCACCCCGGTCTCGAGGTGACCACGGTGACCGCGCACTCCAGCGTCGGCAGGCGGCTGTCGGAGGTCGCTCCGCACCTGGACCTCGGCCGGGACCTGGAGCTGGTCGCGACGACGACGGAGAACCTCGCCGGTCATGACGTGGTCGTGCTGGCCCTCCCGCACGGCCAGTCCGGGACGATCGCCGCCGAGCTGCGCGAGCGCGACCCCGACGTCCTGGTCCTGGACCTCGGCGCGGACCACCGGCTCGAGAGCCCCCAGGACTGGGAGGACTACTACCGGTCGGAGCACTCGGGCACCTGGACCTACGGCATGCCCGAGCTGCCGCTGCACCACGGTCCCGGCGGGGCGGCCCGGCAGCGGGAGCTGCTGCGCGGCGCCCGGGAGATCGCGGTTCCCGGGTGCAACGCCACCGCCGTCACCCTCGCCCTGGTCCCGCTCGTCCGAGCGGGTCTCGTGGATCCCCTGGCTCTCGGCGCCGTGCTCCCGGTGGGCTACTCCGGCGCAGGCCGCAGCCCGAAGCAGCACCTCCTGCTGTCGGAGGGCATCGGCGGCGCCGCTCCCTACGGGGTGGGCGGCACCCACCGGCACATCCCGGAGATCCTCCAGAACCTCCGCCGGGCGGCCGGCATCGACGATGCGCGTCTCACCTTCACCCCCGTGCTGGTCCCGATGAGCCGCGGCATCCTCGCGGTCGCGACCGCGCCCGCCGCTCCCGGCATCGGTGAGGACGATCTGCTGGCGGCCTTCGCCGCGGACTACGGCCAGGAGCACTTCATCACCGTCCTGCCGTCGGGCTCCTTCCCCTCGACCCAGCAGGTCGTGGGTGCGAACACGGTGCGGATCGGCGCGACGGTCGATCGACGCAGCGGCACCGTCACCGTCATCAGCGCGATCGACAACCTCGTCAAGGGCACGGCCGGGGCCGCGGTCCAGTCCCTCAACATCGCGCTGGGCCTGCCCGAGGCGACCGGCCTGACCCGCACCGCCCTCGCCCCCTGACCGCAGGGCGCCCCGTCCGACCTTCTCGCTCCCGCCGCTCGTCCACGAAGGAGACAGCCATGTCCATCACCGCCCCGCAGGGCTTCCGGGCCGCAGGCGTCGCCGCCGGCATCAAGTCCGCGCCGAAGCAGGATCTCGCCCTCGTCGTCAACGACGGCCCCCTCGATGTCGCCGCGGGCGTGTTCACCTCGAACCGCGTGCAGGCGGCGCCCGTGGTCTGGTCCCGCCAGGCGGTCTCGGACGGCCGCGCGCGCGCCGTGATCCTCAACTCCGGCGGCGCCAACGCCTGCACCGGCCCTGAGGGCTTCGCCGACACGCATGCGACGGCCGAGCACGTCGCCTCCCTGCTCGAGGTGTCCGCGCAGGACGTGCTGGTCGCCTCGACGGGACTGATCGGCGAGCGTCTGCCGATGCCGAGGATCCTCGCCGGCGCCGAGGCGGCCCTGGCCGCTCTCGGGGCGGGGCCGGAGGCCGACGAGTCCACGGCCCGCGGCATCATGACCACCGACACCGTCCCGAAGCAGGCGAGCGCGACCACGCCCTCCGGGGCGAGGGTCGGCGGGATCGCGAAGGGCGCGGGCATGCTCGCCCCGCAGCTGGCGACGATGCTCGTGGTCCTCACGACCGATGCCGTGGTCTGCGCCGCCGATGCCCGGGCGGCGCTGCGCGAGGCGACCCGCACCACCTTCGATCGCGTCGACTCCGACGCCTGCATGTCCACCAACGACACGGTGCTGCTGCTCGCCTCCGGCGCGAGCGGCGTCTCCCCGTCCCTCGAGGAGCTGACCGAGGCGGTGCGGGAGGTCTCCGCGGACCTCGCCCGCCAGCTCGTGGCCGATGCCGAGGGTGCGAGCCACGACGTGCACGTCCAGGTCACCTCCGCGACGACCGAGGAGGCCGCGCTCGCCGTGGCCCGCGAGATCGCGCGCTCGAACCTGGTCAAGGCCGCGATCTACGGCAACGACCCCAACTGGGGCCGGATCGTCGCCGCGGCCGGCTGCGTGCCCGAGTCCGTGGCCCCCTTCGACCCGGCCGATCTCGCGGTCAGCGTCAACGGCGTGCAGGTCAGCCGCGGCGGGGGAGTGGGGGAGTCCCGCGACCTCGTGGACATGACGCCGCGGGAGTGCCTCATCGAGGTCGATCTCGGCGCGGGATCCGCGTGCGGGGACATCTGGACCAATGACCTGACCCATGACTACGTCGAAGAGAACAGCGCCTACTCCTCATGAGCACACCCGGAACCGGCAAGAACCCGCTCACGCAGCTCGATGCGGCCCGCACCGAGGCGCGCGAGAAGTCCGAGGTCCTCATCGAGGCGCTGCCCTGGATGCAGCGCTTCCGCGACCGCATCGTGGTCGTCAAGTACGGCGGCAACGCCATGATCGACGAGGAGCTGCGGCGCGCCTTCGCCGCGGACATGGTCTTCATGCGCAGCGCCGGGATCCACGTGGTCGTCGTCCACGGCGGCGGCCCGCAGATCAACGAGATGCTGGGCCGCGTGGGGATCGACAGCGAGTTCCGCGGCGGTCTCCGCGTGACCGATGCCGACACGATGGACATCGTGCGGATGGTGCTCGTGGGTCAGGTGGGACGGGAGCTGGTGGGCCTGATCAACCAGCACGGCCCCTATGCGATCGGTATGTCCGGGGAGGACGCCCGCCTGTTCTCCGCGGTGCGCCGCGGCACCGTCGTGGACGGCGAGGACGTGGATCTGGGACACGTGGGCGCAGTGACCGATGTGCGTCCCGATTCGATCCAGGACCTCCTGGACGCCGGGCGGATCCCCGTCATCTCCTCGATCGCCCCGGAGATCGGATCCGATGGCCGGCCCACGGGCGAGGTGCTCAACATCAACGCGGACCTCGCGGCGGCGGCGATCGCCCAGGGCCTGGACGCGGAGAAGCTCGTCGTCCTCACCGATGTCGAGGGGCTGTACGCCAACTGGCCGGACCGCTCCTCCCTCATCTACGAGATCGCGGCCTCCCAGCTGCGGGAGATGCTGCCGGAGCTGACCGCGGGCATGATCCCGAAGGCGGAGGCGCTGCTGGCCGCCGTCGACGCGGGCGTCCGCACGGCCACGATGATCGACGGCCGCATCGAGCATGCGGTGCTGCTGGAGGTGTTCACGACCAAGGGCGTGGGCACGATGGTGAGGAGGGATGACTATGTCTGACACGTCCATGTCCCAGGACGCGGCGCAGGATCCGCGGTCCGCGGGGTACGCGGAGCGCTATCGCGCGGCCATGATCCCCGTCTTCGGCACCCCCCAGCGCGTGCTCGTGCGGGGGCAGGGCGCGAAGGTCTGGGACGACCAGGGTCGTGAGTACCTGGACCTGCTGGCGGGGATCGCCGTGAACGCGCTGGGCCACGCCCATCCCTCCCTCGTGGCGGCCATGACCAAACAGGCCGAGACGCTCGCGCACGTGTCGAACTTCTTCGCGACTGGCCCGCAGATCGAGCTCGCGGAGAAGCTCCTGCGGCTCGCTCAGGCCCCGGAGGGCTCGGGGGTGTTCTTCGCGAACTCGGGCACCGAGGCGAACGAGGCGGCCTTCAAGATCGCCCGCCGCACCGGGAGGCCGCGGATCCTCGCTCTGGAGAACTCCTTCCACGGGCGGACGATGGGCGCTCTCGCACTCACCTCCAAGGAGGCGTACCGGGCCCCGTTCGCGCCGCTCCCGGGCGGCGTCGAATGGGTTCCTGCCGGGGACGTCCAGGCCCTGCGCTCCGCGCTCGCCGACGGCGATGTCGCAGCGGTCTTCGCCGAGCCGATCCAGGGCGAGGCCGGGGTGCTCCCGCTCGATCCCGCATACCTGCTCGCGCTGCGCGAGCTGACCCGCGAGCACGGTGCCCTGCTGATCCTGGACGAGGTGCAGACCGGCATCGGCCGCACCGGGCGCTGGTTCGCGCATCAGGCCGTCCCCGGTGTCGTCCCCGATGTCATGACCCTCGCCAAGGGTCTCGGCGGCGGCTTCCCCATCGGCGCGGCGATCACGTTCGGCCCGGAGACGACCGAGCTGCTGCACGCCGGTCAGCACGGCACGACCTTCGGAGGCAACCCGCTCGCCGCGGCGACGTCGCTCGCGGTGCTCGGCACGATCGAGGAGGAGGGCCTGCTCGCCCACGTGCAGGCGACCGGGGAGGAGCTCGCCGCCGCGGTGCTCGCCCTCGGCGACCCGCGCGTGCTCGGCGTGCGCGGTGCCGGGCTGCTGCGCGGCATCCAGCTGTCCGAGCCGGTCGCGCCCCTTGTGGTGCGGGCCGCTCTCGAGGCCGGGTTCATCATCAACGCGACGGGCCCGTACACCCTGCGGCTCGCCCCGCCCCTGAACATCGAGACGGAGCAGCTGGCGACCTTCGTCGCCGCGCTGCCCGCCCTGCTGGACGCGGCCGTGCAGGCGGCCGCCCACGAGGAGGAGAACTGACATGCCCCGCCACTTCCTGAGGGATGACGACCTCTCGCCGGCCGAGCAGAAGGAGGTCCTGCAGCTCGCCCTCGCCTTGTCCGCGGATCGCTTCGCCAGGCGCCCCCTCGCCGGCCCCCGCACGGCCGCGATCATCTTCGACAAGTCCTCGACCCGCACCCGGGTGTCCTTCGCGACAGGCGTCGCCGAGCTCGGCGGCAGTCCGCTGGTGCTGGACGCGGGCTCGAGCCAGATGGGCCGCGGCGAGTCGATCGCGGACACGGCCCGGGTGCTGACCCGCCAGGTCTCGGCGATCGTGTGGCGGACCTTCGGGCAGGAGCGGATCGAGGAGATGGCCGAGCACGCGACCGTTCCGGTGATCAACGCGCTGACCGACGAGTTCCATCCCTGCCAGATCCTCGCGGATCTGCAGACCATCGCGGAGCACACCGGAGGCCTCGCGGACGGCGAGGCCGCCCTCGCCGGCCGCTCGATGGCCTACCTGGGCGACGCCGCGAACAACATGGCGCACTCGTACCTCCTGGGAGGCGCGACGGCCGGGATGGATGTGCGCATCGCCGGGCCCGCCTCGCACCAGCCCGATCCGGCGGTCGTCGCCCGCGCCGAGGAGATCGCCGCCGCGACCGGCGGACGGATCACCATCACCGACGACCCGATCGCCGCGGCATCGGGCGCGAGCGCCGTGATCACGGACACGTGGGTGTCCATGGGGCAGGAGGGGGAGGACGGCCGCGACGCCGACACCTTCTCGACGTACGGCGTCAGCGAGGAGCTGATGGCGCACTCCGGCGGGATCTTCCTGCACTGCCTCCCGGCCTATCGCGGCAAGGAGGTCGCGGCCTCCGTGATCGACGGCCCGCGCTCGGTCGTCTGGGACGAGGCGGAGAACCGTCTCCATGCCCAGAAGGCCCTGCTCACCTGGCTGCTGGAGCATCCGGACGAGGCCACGGCGGCGCATGCGATCCCCCAGG
The DNA here is from genome assembly GCF_042434575.1 of Brachybacterium hainanense. Lineage (NCBI taxonomy): Bacteria > Bacillati > Actinomycetota > Actinomycetes > Micrococcales > Dermabacteraceae > Brachybacterium > Brachybacterium hainanense. Next base: position 5,517 of record NZ_JBHLSV010000003.1, on the reverse strand, counting down.
ACCTGCGCCGATGAGCGAGCAGCCGCGCACCAAGACCTCCCGTCAGCAGCGCATCGTCGACCTCCTCGAACGCGGGGAGGTCTCCTCCCAGGCCCAGCTCGCCGACCTCCTGTCCGCCCAGGGCATCGAGGTCACCCAGGCGACGCTCTCGCGGGATCTCGTCGAGCTGCGGGCGGATAAGGTGCGCGGTTCCTCGGGGGCGCTCGTCTACCGGGTGCCCCCCGAAGGCCCCGATGTGCGCCCCGGACGCCCGGCCGCGACCGAGGAGCATCTCGGAGCCCGGCTGCCTCGCCTGGCGGAGGAGCTGCTCGTCTCGGCCGAGGCGAGCGGTAACCTCGTGGTGGTGCGCACCCCGCCGGGCGCCGCCCAGTTCTTCGCCTCCGCGGTGGACCGATCCGTCATGCCCGACGTGCTCGGCACCATCGCCGGGGACGACACCATCATGCTGATCACCCGCAGCCTGGACGGCGGGCAGCGCCTCGCGGACCGGCTGCTCGAGCTGGCCTCGGGCCGGCGCGAGAACTCTTCAGACCCCCAGACCTCCAAGGAGACCTCATGACCGAACGCATCGTGCTCGCCTACTCGGGCGGCCTCGACACCTCCGTGGCCATCGGCTGGATCCACGACGCGACCGGGGCGGACGTCATCGCCTGTGCCGTCGATGTCGGCCAGGGCGGAGAGGACCTCGAGGTCATCCGTCAGCGCGCCTTGGACTGCGGCGCCGTCGAGGCCTACGTCGCCGATGCGCGCGACGAGTTCGCCGACGAGTACTGCATGCCGGCCCTGAAGGCCAACGCCCTGTACATGGACGCCTACCCGGTCGTCTCCGCGATCTCCCGCCCGGTGATCACGAAGCACCTGGTGAAGGCTGCCAAGAAGTACGGCGCGACCACCGTCGCCCACGGCTGCACCGGCAAGGGCAACGACCAGGTCCGCTTCGAGGTCTCGATCACGTCGCTCGCCCCGGAGCTGAAGTGCATCGCCCCGGTCCGCGACCTGGCCCTGACCCGCGACCGCGCCATCGAGTACGCCGAGCGCAAGAACCTGCCGATCGCCACGACGAAGCACAACCCCTTCTCGATCGACCAGAACGTGTGGGGCCGCGCCATCGAGACCGGCTTCCTCGAGGACATCTGGAACGAGCCGACGAAGGACGTCTTCAACTACACCGACGACCCGGCCTTCCCGCCCGTCGCCGACGAGGTGGTCATCAGCTTCGAGCACGGCGTCCCGGTCGCGATCGACGGCCGGAAGGTCACCGCCCTCGAGGCGATCCAGGAGCTCAACCGCCGCGCCGGCGCCCAGGGGATCGGCCGCATCGACATCGTCGAGGACCGCCTGGTGGGCATCAAGTCCCGCGAGGTCTACGAGGCCCCGGGCGCGATGGCGCTGATCACCGCGCACCAGGAGCTCGAGCGCGTCACCCTCGAGCGCGAGCAGGCCCGCTTCAAGCGGCAGGTCGGCGACCGCTGGACCGAGCTGGTCTACGACGGCCAGTGGTTCTCCCCGCTGAAGAAGTCCCTGGACGCCTTCATCGAGGACACCCAGCGCTACGTCAGCGGCGACATCCGCATGACCCTGCACGGCGGCCGCGCCACCGTCACGGGCCGCCGCTCCGAGACCGGTCTGTACGACTTCTCGCTGGCGACCTACGACGAGGGCGACACCTTCGACCAGTCGCAGGCCCGCGGGTTCATCGAGATCTACGGCCTGGCCGCGAAGCAGGCCGCGGCCCGCGACGTGGCCCTCGGGAACGGCGAGGACCTCCTCGTGGAGGACGAGGCGTGAGCACTCCCGACGGGCAGGCCCCCGCCGCGGAGACCCCCGCGGACGCCGCGACCGGCGCGGAGCGGCTGGCCCTGTGGGGCGGTCGCTTCGGCTCCGGCCCGGCGGCAGCGCTCGCGGCTCTGTCGGTCTCCACGCACTTCGACTGGCGCCTCGCGCAGTACGACATCCGCGGCTCGCGCGCCCATGCGGATGTGCTGCACGCCGCGGGCCTGCTCAGCGACGACGAGCTGGCCGGCATGCAGGACGCCCTGCAGCGCCTGGCGGCCGATGTCGCCTCCGGCGCCTTCGTCGCCGCCCCTGACGACGAGGACGTCCACACCGCCCTCGAGCGGGGGCTCATCGAGCGGGCCGGCACGGAGCTCGGCGGCAAGCTGCGGGCGGGCCGTTCGCGCAACGACCAGATTGCCACGCTGATCCGGCTGTTCGTGCGGGACCAGGCCCGCAGCATCGGCGCCCAGGTCCTCGACCTGGTCGACGTGCTGCAGGCGCGTGCGGTGGAGGTCCACGGCGCGCCGATGCCGGGCCGCACCCACCTCCAGCACGCGCAGCCGGTGCTGCTGAGCCACCACCTGCTCGCCCACGCCTGGCCGCTGCTGCGCGACGTGGAGCGACTGCGGGACCTGGACCGCCGCGCGGCGATCTCCCCGTACGGCTCCGGGGCTCTGGCCGGCAGCTCGCTGGGGCTGGATCCGGAGGCCGTGGCGTCCTCGCTGGGCTTCGACGGCAGCGTCTGGAACTCGATCGACGGGACCGCATCCCGGGACATCGCGGCGGAGTTCTCCTTCGTGCTGGCGATGATCGCGATCGACCTCTCGCGCCTGGCCGAGGAGATCATCCTGTGGAACACGAAGGAGTTCTCCTTCATCACCCTGGACGACTCCTACTCGACGGGGTCCTCGATCATGCCGCAGAAGAAGAACCCGGACATCGCCGAGCTCGCCCGCGGCAAGGCCGGGCGCGTGATCGGCGACCACGTGGGCCTGCTGTCGACCCTCAAGGCGCTGCCGCTGGCGTACAACCGGGACCTGCAGGAGGACAAGGAGCCGATCTTCGATCAGGTCGACTCGCTGGACCTCGTGCTGCCGGCCTTCACGGGCATGGTCGCGACCCTCACCTTCCACCTCGAGGAGATGGCGGCTCGCGCGCCCCAGGGCTTCTCCCTCGCGACGGACATCGCCGAGCACCTGGTCCGCAACGGCGTCCCGTTCCGCGATGCCCACGAGGTCTCCGGCGCGTGCGTGCGCGTCGCGGAGGAGCAGGGCAAGGAGCTGGTGGACATCACTGATGCCGAGTTCGCGGAGATCTCGCCTCATCTGGACCCCTCCGTGCGGGGCGTCCTGAGCGTCGAGGGCTCGATCGCCTCCCGGGACGCGAAGGGTGGCACCGCCCCCTCGCGCGTGGCCGAGCAGGAGGATGCCGTCCGCCTGGTGGCCGGCGACCTGCGCGGCTTCACAGGGCAGGCGGCGCGCGGCTGAGACCGCCCTCGATCCGCTGCTGCGGCGGCGGCCGCCGCGGGGCCGCGCCCGCCCGGCCGCTCCTGCGGTGACAGGGGAGCCCGGCAGGCCCGCCGGGCCCCTGCGATCGCGGGGAGTGTCGTCCTCCTCCCGTGGCGGAGGACGGCCGGGCAGCCCCGGGAGGTCGCCTGGCACAATGACGGGGAGCCGGCTGCGTCGGCTCCCCGTCCCCGTCCGTCGGGACGGGCCCCACTGCAGAAGGAACTGATCGATGACATCCATCCTGGACGAGCTCTCCTGGCGAGGTCTCGTGGTGCAGTCCACCGGGCTCGAGGCCCTCGGATCGGCACTCGCGGATGGTCCGATCAGCCTGTATTGCGGCTTCGACCCGACAGCCTCGTCCCTGCACGTCGGGCATCTGACCCAGGTGCTGACGATGCGCCGTTTCCAGCTCGCCGGACACCGCCCCTTCGCCCTGGTCGGCGGGGCGACCGGCCTGATCGGCGATCCCCGCATGTCGGGGGAGCGGGTGCTGAACGATCCGTCGATCGTCGCCGGCTGGGTCGAGGGCCTGCGCGACCAGATCTCCCGCTTCCTGGACCTCGAGGGTCCGGCCGGCGTGCAGATGGTCAACAACCTCGACTGGATCGGGCAGATGAGCGCGCTCGAGTTCCTGCGCGACATGGGCAAGAACTTCCGCATGGGCACGATGCTCGCGAAGGAGACCGTCGCCCGCCGCCTCGCGAGCGACGAGGGCATCAGCTACACGGAGTTCAGCTACCAGGTGCTGCAGGGCATCGACTTCCTCGAGCTGTTCCGTCGTCACGGGGTCACCCTGCAGTACGGCGGCAACGACCAGTGGGGCAACCTGCTCTCCGGCGTGGAGCTGATCCACAAGACGGAGGGTGCGAGCGCGCATGCGCTGACGACCCCGCTGGTCACCAAGGCCGACGGCACGAAGTTCGGCAAGAGCGAAGGCGGGGCGGTCTGGCTGGACGCGGAGCTGACCAGCCCCTACGCCTTCCACCAGTTCTGGCTGAACTCGGCCGATGCCGACGTCGTGAAGTACCTGCGGTACTTCACCTTCCGCGACCGCGAGGACATCGCTCAGCTCGAGGCCGCGACCGTCGCGGAGCCGCACCGCCGCACCGCGCAGCGGGCGCTCGCCGACGACCTCACGACCATGGTCCATGGCGAGGCGGCGACCGCGCAGGCCACCGCCGCCGCAGCCGTGCTCTTCGGGAAGGGCGACGTCCGTGCCCTGGACGAGCCGACCGTCGGCGCGATCGCCCGCGAGCTGGGGGTCGTGGACGCCGGGGGGACGACTGCTCTCGCGGAGCTGTTCGTACGGACGGGGATCCTCGAGTCCAAGGGCGCGGCGCGCCGGGCGGCTCGCGAGGGCGGGCTCTCCGTGAACGGCACGAAGGTCTCGGAGGACCAGCTCGAGCAGGAGCTCTCGGCTCTCGAGCTGCTTCCCGGCGGGCACGTGCTCCTGCGGCGCGGGAAGAAGAGCGCTGCGATGGCGCGCCGGGTGGGCTGAGCGCTCCGGTTCGCCCGACCCGTGCCCGATCCGCACGGCCGGGGCCCGCGGCCGCGCCGCGCATGATCACGGACGGCGGTCCCTCCTCGGAGGGCCGCCGTCCTCGTCTCTCCTGCAGCGGCGGCTTCGCGGGAGAGCGGGGCCGACCCGGCTCCCGCTCTCCGGCGGGAGACCGCCACCTGTGCACGGGGCGCGCCGAGCTCTGTGAGGCCGACCTCTCTTGCAGCTCACACTACGCCGCACATGAGCTCGTGAGTGCGCAACAAAGCCTCCTGACCTGCGATGATGAGGTGCCGAGGTCGGGTCGACGGGCATCCGAGCCGCGTTGACGTCGATCAGGGATCGCCGTACTGTTCTTTCTTGTCAACGACGAGGGCGGCCACGAGGCGCCGGACGATCATGCAGATCGGACGGGGCGCAAGGGTCGGCCGCGACGAGGACCGGGCTTCGGCCCGCCGCAGCCGCGGGAGGCAGGATCCTGATCGGATCCCGCTGTGACCCAGAGCACGCGGAGCGGAGTTGGACCTGGCCGCGAAACACTGCTAGAGTAGTGACTCGCGCCGGAACGACGACGCGAAGCCGGTGGGAGACCACCGGGACGAGCCTCCGGAGCGTCCTGCAAGCAGGGACGCGACAGATGTGCGCGTGTTGTTTGAGATCTCAATAGTGTGTCTGTTTGTTGATGCCAAATTTTTATGTTTGGCATGACGGATGATAGCGAAACAAGTTTTGCTA